>JACRAS010000217.1 GCA_016234705.1 Betaproteobacteria bacterium
ATCAAAGGCGAGTGCCCGCGCTGCGGCGCGCCCGACCAGCACGGCGATTCGTGCGAAGCGTGCGGTGCCACCTACGCGCCGACCGAACTCAAGAACGCGGTCTCCGTGCTCTCGGGCACGAAGCCGGTGGAGAAGGAATCGGAACACTACTTCTTCAAGCTCGGCGACTTCGAGGACACATTGCGCGCCTGGCTGTTCCCCGACATCACTGCGCCGCGACACGTGCAGCCGGAGGTAGCGAACAAGCTTGACGAATGGTTCAGCGCCGGCCTCAAGGACTGGGACATCTCACGCGATGCACCTTACTTCGGCTTCGAGATTCCCGATGCACCGGGAAAGTACTTCTACGTCTGGCTCGACGCGCCCATCGGCTATATGGCGAGCTTCAAGAACCTGTGCGCCAGGAGCAAACTCAATTTCGACGATTTCTGGGGCAAGAACTCCAAGGCCGAGCTGTATCACTTTATCGGCAAGGACATCCTCTATTTCCACGCACTGTTCTGGCCGGCGATGCTCGAAGGCGCCGGCTTCCGTAAACCAAGCGCGGTGTGGGCGCATGGTTTTCTCACCGTGGATGGCCAAAAGATGTCCAAGTCGCGCGGCACCTTCATCACCGCGCGCGCCTATCTCGATCATTTGAATCCGGAGTATCTGCGTTATTACTTCGCAGCGAAGCTCGGGGCGCGGGTCGAGGACATTGATTTGAATTTCGATGACTTTGTCGCACGCGTGAACAGCGATTTAGTTGGTAAATACGTCAACATTGCGAGTCGCGCAGCGGGCTTTATTTCAAAGCACTTCCATGGACGACTGGCCAATCTCTATGTTCACGATGGGAGGACCGGTGCTGACCATGTTGAACAGAAACACCCCTTGATAGAGAAAGTTCTGGAAGACTGCGCACTTATCGCGGAACGCTATGAAAGTCGGCATTTCGGATATGCAACGCAGATAATCATGGCTCTCGCAGACAAGGTCAATCAGTATTGGGACCGGCAGAAACCCTGGGAGAAAGCGAAACAGTTGGACGATCCTGCCAGCCGGTATGCGCTCCACGACGCATGTAGCGCAGCCATAGAATCATTCCGCATACTTACAATTCTTCTTAAACCAGTACTGCCGAGTCTTTCAGACAAAGCTGAACGTTTTCTCAATATTGAGCCACAGTCCTGGCAGGATATTCAAAATACGTTAAAGGAAGGACACCTTATTAACCCTTACCAACATCTCGCAGCACGCATCGATCCGAAGCAGATCGCAGCGCTGCTGGATGAAGCCAAAGAGAGCCTCAAGATGATCACCGAAACCGCCACCCCTGCTGCCGCGATCGAACCGATCAAGCCCGAAATCAGCATCGACGACTTCAGCAAGCTGGACCTGCGCATCGCGCGCATCGTGAAGGCGGCCCATGTCGAGGGCGCGGACAAGCTGTTGCAACTGACAGTGGACCTCGGGGAAGGTAAAACCCGCAACGTCTTCGCCGGCATCCGTTCGGCCTACGACCCGGCCACGCTCGAAGGCCGCTTGACCGTGGTGGTTGCCAACCTCGCGCCGCGCAAGATGAAGTTCGGCATGTCCGAGGGCATGGTGCTGGCCGCCGGTCCCGGCGGCAAAGAGTTGTGGATTCTCTCCCCGGATACCGGCGCGCAGCCAGGAATGCGAGTGAAATAAGCTCCCGCATCCTTTCCTTGGTGCGCTCCTGCTGAATGCGCCGCACCTGATCCAGTAAGCCAGTCTCATACCGCTTAAAGTGAAGGTAAGGGAGATGGTGCGCTCGCCACCTCGCTCAATAACCATTTGCGAAACGCCGCAACCCTCGGGTTACCAGCACGCTCTTCGGGATAAACGAGGTAGTACGCACTCTCGCTCGGGAGTGGCGCGTCGAACAGCACCACGAGCCGACCACTTTCGATATAGGGCGTCACAAGACGCCGGTCCGCAATTGCCACACCCTGGCCGGCCACGGCCGCCTCCAGCGCCAGCGGCGTGGTGTGAAACTTGGGACCCTGTTCCGCTTCGATGCCTTTCACGCCCGCGAGCGCGAGCCACGTGCGCCATTGACCCATGCGTGACAACACGTGCAACAACGTCGCCGAACGCAAATCGGCCGGACGCCTGAGCACCGGCGGGCCTTTGCGCAATCCTGGGCTGCACAGCGACACAAGCTCTTCGGAGAACAACCGGTGACTGCGCAATCCCAACCAGTGTCCCAACCCGTAGCGGACAGCCACGTCCACATCCGATTGGGTAAAGTCCACCAGATCGAGTGAACTGATCAGGCGCACCTCGATGTCCGGATGCGCGAGCTGAAAACCGGCCAAGCGCGGCACGAGCCACGGCGAGGCGAAG
The DNA here is from genome assembly GCA_016234705.1 of Betaproteobacteria bacterium. GTDB lineage: Bacteria > Pseudomonadota > Gammaproteobacteria > Burkholderiales > SG8-39 > 2-12-FULL-64-23. The sequence goes on from JACRAS010000217.1 coordinate 2,350, forward strand.
GCTGGCGCAACGCTCAACGTCAGCGGACCGGTGGCACCGGTAGCCGTCGCGCGCTCGGTGGCGGCGCCGATGCGTTCGAGTGCCTCGTGAATCGCGGCTAGATAGTTCTCCCCCTGCGGCGTGAGCGCCACCTGACGGTTTTGGCGCAGGAACAGTTTTACGCCCAGAAATTTCTCCAACAGACGTATCTGGTGGCTCACCGCGGAGGGTGTAACGTGCAGCTCTCCCGCCGCGCGGTTGAAGTTCAAATGGCGTGCAGCCGCTTCAAACATGCGAATTGCGTTAAGCGGCGGCAAGCGGCGCATCGCGGTTTCCCCTGTGTTGAGATTTTTTCATGCCTGTCGTGAGAAAAGATCGTTTGTGCATCGGGCGAGGTGCGGCTAGTTTCGTCTCAATCGCGTGCAACCTGCAACTGCCGCGAATGGGCGGAACAGGAACGATGCGCAACACGGTGACAAACGAGAGGCGAACCTCAATGGGCGACGACACACACAAACAGGCAACACGCCCGAGGCCACGGTACAGCCTCGACATACCGGCAAGCCTGCGTATGCCTAGCGGCGCGCTGGACCACGACGCCTGTCGGCGGCAGGCACAGCGCCTGCGTACGGCGGCATTGGGATCGCTCATCGGCAAGTTGATTGCAGTGGCCGTCAGTGCCCGTCGGGCGATCCTCCAGCGGCTCACGGCGCGGCACCGGCAAAACGCACCGTAACAGGAGCGTTCCGGGAGGAGAGCGCGCATCCGTGTCCCACGCCTTGCAGCGCGGGAGCGTGGATCACCAGCCCATGCCTCCTTCCTTGGCGCGCTCCTGCTGAACACGCCGGACCTGCTCCAGAATCGCCCGTCTACGCGCCTCGCGTTTGGCCGGGTCTTCCTCCGGTTTCTTGGCAAGTTGCGCCTTGGCTTCTTCCGCTTCCTTTTCCTTCGCCAGACGCGCCGCTTCGGCGTCGGCCTTCTGCTTGGCTTTGGGATCGGTCTTCGGTTTCGCGACCTCTATCTTCTGTTTCGGCTTGGCGTCGGCCTCAACCTTTTCCCGCGCCTTGGCGTCCGCAGCTTCGCGCGCACGTTCGGTGGCGCGCTGCTTGGCTTTATCGGCTCCGGCTTGTTCACGTTCGATGTCGGCAAGCCGTTTCTTCGCGAACGCATTGCCCTTGGCGGCGGAACGTTTGTACCAGACTAATGCCTGTTCAAGGTCCGCCTTGGTGCCTAATCCTTCCTGGTACATCTCGCCCAGATAAAACTCGGCGAGCGGATCGCCATTCTCCGCCATGCCCTGCTGGACCTTGAAAAGTTTTACGTAAGGGTATTCGCCTTCCGCCGCCGGGGCGGCGGGCGCGAGCAACAGCAACAGCGGCAGAAGAACGAAATACCTTGTGTAGCGTAACCGCATAATGCAGGTCTCCTTTGGCATGTTCCTGAAAGGCGGACGGCACGGACCCGAACAAGGCCTCCTGCCTTCTCCCCCGCAACTTCCCTGATGCCGTCGGAACCCGGAATCTGATCTCTACATATGTATAGTCTAACGGTTCATCGCCTGCCGAGCCGGAGCCGATCGCGGAAAATATCTTTCAGGACGCGATGTTAAGCAGCTCGGCGCGGTAGCGCTGGGTACGCGCGTCTTGTTCGCCCAGCAGGCCGAACAGCGCGAGCAGGCCGTTGCGTCCGGCGCCGCCACGAAACAAGGGATCGCGGCGCGCAATTTCGAGCAGCTGCGCCAAAGCGCCCTCATAGTCATTATGCATAAGTCGTGCCGCCCCCAAACGGTAGCGTGCTTCAAGGTCATCCGGGCGGGCGATAATGGCCCGCTCCAGGGTTTCGGGCACCGGTGCCGTGCGCGCCGCATTCAGCAGGCTCGCGTGCGTCAACAGGTTGCGCACGGGCTCCTGCTCGCGCAATCCCACCGGCAACGCCGCCAACAACGCCTCGGCCTGGGCGTAACGGCCTTGCAGCACCAGCAGTTTGGCGACGTCGAGTGGAATCCGCGGATCGTCCGGTTCGGCCAGCGCCGCCTGCGCCGCGAGCGAGGCGGCGCGCTCGGCGTCGCCGGATTCGAACGCGCGCAGTGCCGCGGTACGCAACTCGTCGGTGGGGCCGCCGAGATGCCTGCGCAAAAACACGCGCAGGCTTGCCTCGGATTCCGCGCCGTGCAGCGTATCCACCACCGCGCCGTGGCGAAATACCTTGGTCGTGGGAATGCTGGTCACCCCCTGGTCGCGCGCCAGGCGTCCAAGCTCATCGGTGTCCAGCCGCACCAGCAGGAACCGGCCGCGAAATTCCTCGGCAAGTTTCAACAGCCGCGGCATGAGCATGAGACACGGTCCGGCACGCGGCGGCCAGAAATTCACCACCACCGGCCCCTTGTCGGAATTGGCGAGCACCAGCGTACGGAAATTATCCGCCGTGGCGTCGAACACATAGCTGGATTCGGCCATAGACCGTCTACGATACCGAAGCCGGCGGCACCGAAACAAGGCCAAGTACGATATATTCCTCCGGATGCCGGACAACAACCACACGTTCCGCTTTCCCTGGCGCGACGGCAATCGCTTCGAACTGCTGATTGATGGTCGGCGTTTCCTCCCGCGCCTGCTCGCCGCCATCGACGAGGCACGTCGGTACGTGCTGGTTGAGATGTATCTGTTCGAGTCCGGTACCGTCACCTCGCGATTTATTGACGCGTTGATACGCGCTACCGCGCGTGGCGTTAAGATCAGAC
>JACRAS010000218.1 GCA_016234705.1 Betaproteobacteria bacterium
AATGCCGCCGCCGGATTGGCTTGCAGAAGGGGTTGCGCCCCCAGCGCCATCCAGTGCTTGTTGGCAATTTGAAGCTTCGGGGATTGCATCTTGCGAGTAGACTTCTTCATGGTGGTTGAGCTTTCTTGGTTTCAGGTTGAGTATGTCGAGAACACGCATTATGGGCCCACGACTGCTTCAACCACCAACTCAACCTTCAACTATGTTCGGGACACCGCCCTGAAGCGGCACGAAGACGGCCACATCCAGCATGGCAGAGAACTGGCGCTACTGGTGAAAGAACGGTTGATGGGTCTGGGCGTTGTACCTTGTGATCAGATGCAAGCCCTCGCGGAAGGCGAGTTCCAACGCCTCTACGGCAATCTCAAGGCTCGCGATCAAGAATACGACGCCAGGACGAACCATGGGGCGACCCAGGGCACGGTGTTCTGAGGGACCGTCGTAATAGCCATCATACAACCACAACAATGCTCAACTCCGACCAGGCCTAACCAGCCGTTGCGCCCGGGTCGCCAGCACCGCGCCAGTGGACATTCACGCACTGGCCCGCGGCAGAGCACGACGTTAGCTCGCGCCGGAGCGTGCGTGGTGTATCATTTGCAGACGTGGCTATGGGAGGTGTCCACATCATGTCCGAGCTAGACGTTGTAAAAGAGCAAATTGCCTATCTCAAAGTCTGGCTGGGAATTCTTGTGGTAACCGATATCAGCGTCTTCGGGTGGCTCATTTCTAATCTCGGCACTGCGACGGCAATTCTTCTCTGGGCCGCTGTCGTTGCCGTTGTATCCCTAACCGCTGGAATCTTCCTACTCCATCGGCGGATCGAGCGTCACATTGACTCATTGAGAGGGCTATAGCTATGGACATCATCGTCGCTGCGTTGCTGGTTATCGTCGTACTCGTCTTCGTAGGCATAGCAATTGACGCTGCTCACCATCCGAAAGGGCGCGGCTAACCGCGCGATGGGCCATACGAGGAGTTTCGGCTGTTTGCCGATCGAGGGCGTGCCTTCGTACGTCGAATCACGCGCGCTTTCGAGCGGAATGGAATCGCAATTCGTCGTCTTCGTCTTGAAGGAACTCGCGCACCGCGCGCGTTGGATTGTTGCGCAGTTGCCGCCGACCGATGCAGAGCTTGATTTTCTCGCTACGGGCAAATTGCCGGGGCAAGAAGAAGATACGAAGTGAGAGTGCTGTCTAACTCGCTTGCACGCGGACGCGCGCAACAGCGGCGAACGCGGGTCAACGCGGACGTTGGGCAACGGGAAGCCGTGGTGCGGGTAATTAGCTTGCCGGCCAAGAATCGGAATGCGGTTTGTCCGGCAGCAGCATGGCGAGGCGTCCTTCGTGCACCGACAGCTCGCACCAGTCGAGCTCCGGCGTGCAGGCTGCGAGCGCGGCACAGAAAACAACAAGGCTCAGCGCGCCGGCGCGCAATTTCGATACCGCGCTACTTCGCCGCGATCACCGCAATCTCGACCAGCATGTCGGCGCTCGCAAGCTTGGCCTCGACGCAGGCGCGCGCTGGCAGGTTGTTCGCATCGACCCAGGCGAGCCAGGCCAGGTTCATTTCCTCGCGCGTGCGCATGTCGGCGAGCCAGATTTGCGCCGAGACGATCTTGGACTTGTGGCTGCCCGCCAGCGCGAGCAGCGCGTCGATCCGGCCGAGGATCTCCTCCGTCTGCGCCTTGACCGAAGCCGGGCGCTTGTCGGCGACGGTGCCGCTGACATAGACCATGCCGTTCGCTTCGACGGCGCCGGAAAGGATCTTTGCGGGTTGGTGGCGGACGATGCTCATCTGTAATTTCTCCTGTCAAGTGGGGCTGGATCTGGCCGCGTCGTAGTCTAGCACCGCCGCGAGCCATTTTTCGATGTCGGGCAGCGCCAGTCCCTTGCGTCTGGCATAGTCCTCGGCCTGATCGCGACCGATCTTGCCGACGGCAAAATATCGCGACTCGGGGTGAGAAAAATAGAAGCCGCACACCGCCGCCGCCGGCCACATGGCATAATTTTCGGTGAGCGTGATCCCGAGTTCGGGTGCGTCCAGCAGCCGGAACAAAGCGCCTTTCTCGGTGTGGTCGGGACAGGCGGGGTAGCCCGGCGCCGGACGGATGCCGCGATACTCTTCCCGTATCAGCGCTTCATTGTCCAGGGTTTCATCCGCAGCATATCCCCAGAACTCGCGCCGCACGCGCTGGTGCAAATGCTCGGTGAACGCTTCGGCTAGGCGGTCGGCCAGGGACTTCAGCATGATCGCGCTGTAGTCGTCGTGCCCGGCTTCGAATTCCTTCACCCGCGCCTCGATGCCGATGCCGCTGGTGACGGCAAAGGCGCCGAGGTAGTCCTTCACGCCGGAGCCCTTGGGCGCGACGAAATCGGCCAAACAGTAATTCGGCTTGCCTGTAGGTCTCTGCGCCTGCTGGCGCAGGTTGTGAAAACACATCGCCACCTGGCTGCGCGACTCGTCAGTATAGATCTCGATGTCATCGCCCACGCTGTTGGCGGGAAATAATCCGACGACCGCATTTGCGGCCAGCCATTTTTCCGCGATTATTTTCTTGAGCATCGCCTGGCCTTCGGCGAACACATTGCGCGCTGCTTCGCCCACCACCGGGTCCTGCAGAATTTTCGGATAGGGCCCGGACAGCTCCCAAGTCTGAAAGAAAGGCGACCAGTCGATGTGGCTGGCGATCGCGGCCAAGTCGTAATCGCGAAACTCCCTCACCCCGATGAACTTGGGCGCGGGCGGCGTGTACGCCGACCAGTCGGTATTGACCGCGTTGGCGCGCGCCTGCGCTATCGAGAGCAGCGGCGCACGGGGCTTTTTGGAGAGGTGCTGGGTGCGGATCTTGTCGTAGTCGGCGCGCACCGAACGAGTGTACTCGTCGCGCAGCCCGTCCGACAGCAGACTCGAGCACACGCTCACGGAGCGCGAAGCGTCCGGAACGTACACGGTTACGCTGCTGTAATGGGGCGCAATTTTCACGGCGGTATGCACGCGCGAGGTGGTGGCGCCGCCGATCAAGAGCGGGATGGCGAAACCTTCGCGCTCCATCTCGTGCGCCACGTGCGCCATCTCCTCGAGCGAAGGCGTGATCAGTCCCGACAGGCCGATGATGTCGCACTTCTCCTCGCGCGCCACCTGCAGGATCTTGCTTGCCGGCACCATCACGCCCAGGTTGATGACCTCGTAGTTATTGCACTGGAGCACCACGCCGACGATGTTCTTGCCGATATCGTGCACATCGCCCTTGACCGTGGCGAGCACGATCTTGCCCTTGGGCTTGACCGCCTCGCCTGATTCCAATGCCAGCTTCTGCTTCTCCGCCTCGATGTAGGGCACCAGATGCGCCACCGCCTGCTTCATCACCCGCGCCGATTTCACCACCTGCGGCAGGAACATCTTGCCCGCGCCGAACAGGTCGCCGACCAGGTTCATGCCATCCATGAGCGGGCCTTCGATCACATGGATCGGGCGCCCGCCCTTGCGTTCGGCCTGTTGTCGCGCCTCCTCGGTGTCCTCGATGATCCAGTCGGTAATACCTTTCACCAGGGCGTGCGACAGGCGCGCTTCCACGCTCTGACGGCGCCATTCCAGGTCCTCGACCTGCACCTTGCCGCCGCCCTTGACCGTCTCGGCGAACGCGACCATTCGCTCGGCCGCATCCGGCCTGCGGTTGAGAATGATGTCTTCCACGCGCTCGAGCAGATCCTTGGGTATTTCCTCGTATACGCCCAGCTGGCCGGCGTTGACGATGCCCATCGACATCCCCGCCTGGATCGCATGGAAGAGGAAGGCCGTGTGGATGGCCTCGCGCACCGGATCGTTGCCGCGGAAGGAGAAGGAAACATTGGACACGCCCCCTGATATCCGGGCGTACGCAAGGTTGGCGCGGATCCAGCGTGTCGCCTCACTGTAATCGCGGCCGTAGTTGTTGTTCTCTTCGATGCCGGTGGAGATGGCAAATATGTTGGGATCGAAAATGATGTCTTCGGCCGAAAAGCCGATTTCCCCGGTCAGAATGTCGTAGCAGCGCCGGCAAATAGTTTTGCGCCGCTCCAGGCTGTCGGCCTGGCCTTGTTCGTCGAAGGCCATCACGATCACCGCCGCGCCGTAGCGGCGCGCGAGCTTCGCCTGGCGCACGAACTCGCCCTTGCCTTCCTTGAGCGAGATCGAATTCACCACTGCCTTGCCCTGCACGCATTTCAGCCCGGCCTCGATCACCGACCACTTGGAGGAATCGAGCATCAGCGGGACGCGCGAGATGTCGGGCTCGGAGGCGATCAGGTTGAGGAAGGTGACCATGGCTTTTTCCGAGTCGAGCATGGCCTCGTCCATGTTCACGTCTACCATTTGCGCGCCGCTCTCCACCTGCTGGCGCGCCACCGCGAGGGCAGCGCCGTAGTCACCGGCGAGGATCAGGCGGGCAAAGGCCTTGGAGCCGGTTACATTAGTGCGCTCGCCGACGTTGACGAACAGCGTATCGTCGCCGATGTTGAGCGGCTCCAGCCCGGACCGGCGCCGCTTTTTTTCGATTTGCGGCACTTGCCGCGGCGGCAAGCCCTTGACCGCGCGCGCAATCGCCCTGATGTGCGCGGGCGTGGTGCCGCAGCAGCCGCCGACGATATTGAAGAAGCCGCTCTGCGCGAATTCCCTGAGCAGGCCCGAGGTATAGTCCGGTGTCTCGTCGTAGCCGGTCTCCGACAAGGGATTGGGCAGCCCCGCGTTGGGATAACAGCTGACGTAGGTGTCGGCGACGTTGGACAGTTCCTCGATATACGGCCGCATCAGCTTGGCGCCGAGGGCGCAGTTCAGGCCCACCGCGAGCGGGCGCGCGTGGCGCACCGAGTTCCAGAACGCCTCGGGTGTCTGTCCGGTAAGCGTGCGCCCGGAGGCATCGGTAATGGTGCCGGAGATGATGATAGGCCAGCGCTTGCCGCGCGCCTCGAAGGCACAGTCGATGGCGAACAGGGCCGCCTTTGCGTTGAGCGTATCGAAAATGGTCTCGACCAGGATCAGATCCACGCCGCCATCGAGCAGGCCGCGCAGCGACTCGCGGTAGGCGGCGACCAGGGTGTCAAAGTTGATATTGCGAAAGCCGGGGTCGTTGACGTCGGGCGAAATCGAGGCGGTCTTGGTGGTCGGGCCAAGCACTCCGGCGACAAAGCACCGCTGCCCGGGCGCCTGGTGCATGCAGGCGTCCGCGGCCGAGCGCGCCAGGCGCGCCGCTTCGCGGTTGATCTCGTACACCAGGCCCTCCATGCCGTAATCGGCCATGGACAGCGCGTTGGAGTTGAAGGTGTTGGTGGAAATGATGTCGGCGCCCGCTTCCAGGTAGGCAGCATGGATCTCGCGGATGATGCCCGGCTGAGTCAGCGACAGGAGATCGTTGTTGCCCTTCAAGTCCTGCGCGAAAGCGGCAAAGCGCTCACCGCGATAGTCCGCCTCCGCCAGCTTGTGGCCCTGGATCATGGTGCCCATGGCGCCATCCAGGATGAGGATGCGCTCGCCCAGCAGGCGTTCTAGTTGTGCCGCTTTGGTCATTTCACGTGAAACCGGCAAATAAAAAAACCCGCCCTGCCAGCCAGGTACGGGTTGCCTCGCTTTAGCAGTATTTGTTTTTCGTCCGGCCGCAACCGGCGGCGCCCGCAATCTGACATCAAATCGGCGCAGTGGCGGATTCTAGCGCGCGTACGCGCTCCTTGTCCACCGGCGCAGATATTGCATTCGCCGCTGGCGCGGGGAGGCCTTATACTACGCATTTTGGCAGCGAAGCCCAACACCATGCAGCACCTGACCCCCAAAGAAACCTACGAATTCCTGCACCGGAATCCAAGCGCGATATTCATCGACTGCCGCAGCGAAATGGAATTCCTGTTCGTCGGTCACCCGACGGGTGCGATCATGATTCCCTGGAACGACGGCCCCGACTGGGAAGTGAACCCGCATTTCGTCGGCCACGTGAAAAAGGCGGCGAGCGTGGACCGCCCGCTGGTGCTCATCTGCCGCAGCGGCAACCGCTCGCTGGACGCGGGCGCGGCGCTGGAAAAAGCCGGTTTCACTCAGGTGTACAACGTGTTGCACGGCTTCGAGGGCGAACTGAACGAACACCACCAGCGCAACTCGATGACCGGCTGGCGTCACGACGGCCTGCCTTGGGAGCAATGCTGACAAGCGTGGCGCCGGGATGATCCGGCTCCGCGCCGGGTCGGAGCGGAATCCTGCATAAGTGCCCAAAGTAAATTTACATGAGCGAGCCTATCCGCCGCTGCGCCTTGCCTTTGCGATGTGGGGCCTGGGCGCGGCTTTCTACCTGATCGGTTTTTACCAGCGTGTCGCTCCGGCGGTGATCACGCGCGAGCTGATGAGCGAATTCGCGCTCGGGGCGGCGGCGCTGGGCAATCTTGCCGCGTTTTACTACTACAGCTATGTGGCGATGCAGATTCCGGCGGGCGTGCTCGCCGATCGGTGGGGGTCGCGGCGGGTGCTTGCCGCCGGCGCGGCGATCGCGGCGGCGGGCACCCTGCTGTTTGCGCTCGCGCCCGGATACGCTGCCGCGGCCCTGGGCCGGCTGTTGATCGGCGGCGCGGTGGGCGTGGCCTTCGTCGCCATGCTCAAGCTCGCCGGCCACTGGTTCGCGCCGACACGCTTCGCCATGCTCTCCGGCCTCGCCCTGGCCTGCGGGATCCTCGGTGCGGTTTCGGCCGGCGTGCCGCTGCGGCTGCTGGTCGACGCCTTCGGCTGGCGCAACGTGCTTGGCGTCTCCGCCGCGGTGACGGGGTTGTTGGCTATGGTCATCTGGCTGGCGGTACGCGACGACCCCGCCGAGCGCGGTTTCGCAAGCTACGCGCCGGCGCCGCCGGCCCGGCACGCTCCGATACTGGACAGCATCAGGCAAGCCTTCGCCGCCCGCAATGTCTGGCTGGTGTTCCTGATCTCAGGCGCGGTTTCGGGGCCGGCCCTCACCTTCGGCGGCCTATGGGGCGTGCCCTTTCTGAGCACCCACTACGGGCTTACCACGTCGCAGGCCTCCATGATTACCTCGCTCCTGCTCGTTTGCTGGGCGGTGGCGGGGCCGATTGTGGGCGCGCTCTCCGACCGCCTGCGCCGGCGCAAGCCGCTGTATGCCCTCGGCGCCGTGCTGGCCGCTGCCGGATGGTGCTTCGTGCTGCTGGTGCCGGGCCTGCCCTTGCCCCTGCTGGTCGCCTTGCTCGGGTTCATCGGTTGCGCTTCATCTGCGGTATTGGTGGGCTTCGCCATCGTCAAGGAATCGGCGCCGGCCGCGCTGGCCGGCACTGCCGGCGGCGTCGCCAACATGGGCAATATGCTGGGCGGCATGATCATGCAGCCGGCGGTCGGTTGGGTGCTGGACCGGCGCTGGGCCGGGACGTTCGCAAACGGTGTCCGCGTCTACGATTTCGACGCCTACCGCGCCGGTTTCACGCTGATGCTCGCCTGGCTCGCAGCCGCGCTCGTTCTACTCGTGTTCGTGCGCGAAACCCATTGCCGCCAAACACAGTGACGGACCGAAGTCGGTACCAGCGTACATTGCGGCAACGCGATCGAGCGCGTCAGCGCCACGGCACGCAGGATTGCTGTTTTGTCGTTCTGCAATTCCCTGCCGATAGCCGTGTTCACCGGCGCCACACGGCGATATTAGCGTTTCCGCTGCCCGATGACTGGGCGTAACCGCCGAACTGCTCCCCCGCGAGCTTCGCCCCGTCTGCGGCGAACCCCTGCAGCGCGCCCAGCATGGCGGCCAAGGGCCTGCCGTTCATTTCCGCCACCGCCGCCCGGCTGTATTCCGGAAACCACGCAATCGCATCGGCTAGCGCACCTTTCTTCAGTTGATCGATGAAGCGCCGGTCCAGCGCTTCGCGCTCGGGCGTAGGCCTCAAATGACGGCCGCGCACCAGGTCGTGACTAAAGGCGGAACTCGCAAGGAACACGACGCGCCGGCCCAGCCGCTTCGCCGTCGTATGCACGGCTCGGCCCGCCGTCATGCACTCGGCATGATCCGACAGGATTACCGTGGGCATCTGAACCACCGGCACTTCCGCGTCCGGGTCCAGATGCAACAGCGGCACCAGACTGCCGTAGTCCCAGGTGTAGTGCGGCGTATCGTTACGGCCGCACGGAAGGCCTAGCTCCTGCCATTCTCCTACCAGAGCCGACGCAAACTCGCTGTCGCCCTTGCGCCTATAGGGTATGCCCGGGATCAGATCGGGCGCCTCGTTGGCCACGCACATCCCTTCGTGCACGCTCTGGCAGGTCGCGTACCAGCCAAAGGTGCAGATCCAGTGCGCCGAGTTGACCACGAACAGATCGGGTTTCAGTTCGCGCAACGCGCGGCCCAGCGCACGCTCCCCTTCGACCAGGGTAAGCTGGAATTCCGGCGTGTTTTTCGCCAGGCCGAGCGTCGGCAGGTGAGCGACGACGGCGGCGGCAATGATCCCTGGGTTCATCGGGTGTCCGCGCTCAAGCAGGCTTCGCCCCGGCCTCGCGCTTGGCCAGGTTGGCAAGGATCTCCGCGCCACGGTTGGCTGCCGGAAGGCCGCGAAAAAGAAAGCAAAGACTGATCACCGCCTGCAACTCCTCCCAGTTGGCGCCGGCCCGCCGCGCCGCGATCGCGTGCAGCGCGGCGGCATCGCTCAGATCCATCAGGAGCATGCCGAACAGCATCAGTTGGGCGGTTTTCACGTCGAAGCACTTGGGGTACATACCGTGCTCGCGGATGCGCTCCTGCAAATCCAGCATCTGCGGGTCCAGCGCGCCGGTGACATTGAGCCGCGCCTCTATGCGCGGGGGGACAAAGCCGATCAACTCCTGATAGATCGCGGCGCGCTGCGCCAGCGTCTGTTTTTCGTCGGCGTATTCGCCCATCGCAGCCTGTACGGCCTTGGTATCTATGCGTGGCGGCAGCATGAGCCTCCCGGCAAAAAATTCATGTGAAAGAATACCTGCAGGCGGCGTTGCTGCGCTCGGAGCGCCCGCCGCCCGCAAGAAATCCACCTGCTGCATTTCCCGACCGGGCCGCGGATCCCGCGGACGCCCCAATCGAGAAAAGCGCGAAGATACCATATCCTGCCGTTGGCACCCGCCGCGCGAAGCCACGCGGAAGAAGACTCATGCCGCGCCGCCGAGATACTGTTGTTTGAGTTTGCCCCGCTGCAGCTTGCCGGTGGCGGTGAGCGGCAGCTCGCTCACCCATTTCACCAATCGCGGGCGCTTGAGTTTCGGCAATGCCGCAATGCCCGCGTCGAGATGCTCGCGCGCTTGCGTCTCATGCCCCTCAGCCGCAACCACGAACAAGGCGATCGAGACCAGGCCCTCGGCATTTTCGAAGCCTACCGCAGCCAGGCCCTCGACGCAGCCGGCGCTTGCCGCGAGCAGCGCTTGCTCGACGTCCAGGATGCTCACCCACTGCCCCGAAATTTTCAGCATGTCATCGTCGCGCCCGCAATACGCCACGCTGCCGTCGTCGCGCCGCCGGAACAGGTCTCCCGGGGAAAAACAACCGTCGGCGAAGCTGTCGCGCTCTGCCTCCGGACGCTGCCAGTAACCGAGCGCGGTCGAGGGATGCCGCAGCCACAGCCGTCTCGGTGCCGCGCCATCGTTGCCCTCGCGCATGCGGTATTCGAGCCGCGGGCATGGTTTGAGCAGCGCGCTGTCGTCGTCGCAGTAGAACATCAGGGCCACGGTTTCCGTGGCGCCATAGCCCGAAACCGGCGCCACCCCCGTTGCTTCGCGCCACTCTCGCCGTACTGCCGCGGGGAGGGCTTCGCCCGCCGACACATAGTGCCGCACGCCGGCCGCGCGCAGCCGCGCCGCCACACCGGCCCGCAACATCTTGAGGTAGAGCGTGGGCACCGAAAACAGCGCCGTTGGCCGATGTCGCTCGACCACCTCCGCCACCCGCTCGGCAGTGGGCCATTCGCCATCGAGCACGACCGTGGCGCCCAGGCGCAAGCCTGCGCAAAGGCTGTTGCCGAGCGCGTAGGCGAAAAACAGTTTGGACGAGGCGTAGATGCGATCCTGCGCGCCGAGTCCAAGGATATCGCGCGCGAAATCGGCGCCGGCAATCACGCTGCGCTGCGCGTGCATGACCGCCTTGGGCGCGCCGGTGGTGCCCGAAGTGTAGATCCACATCGCCGTGGCTTGTTCCGGCAATTCGGCCGCGGGGGCGGCGGCCGCCGCCGCCAGGTGCTCGCTCCACTCCGCTTCGATGACCAATTGCGGCGGGTCGGCGATGTTCGCGAGCAGCCGTTCCAGCAGGGCGCGCGAACTTTCGTTGCACCAGATGAAACGCGCGCCGGACTCCGACAGCACCACCGTCAGTTCGCGTTCGAACAACCGCGAGTTGAGGCCGACGGCGACACCTCCCGCCCAGATCGTGCCGAGGTAGGCGATGATCCAGGCGATGCTGTCCGGTGCGAACACCAGCACACGCTCCCCCTGCTCCAGGCCGCGCGCGCGCCAGGCGCCGGCGGCCCGCCCTACCGCGGCGCGCAACTCGTCATAGTTCAAGCGCTCCGCGCCGCATTCCAACGCGGGCGCGCCGGCTTGCCCGGTGGCGAGTAAATAAGCGGCGGCGTTCATCTGGCGCGGCGAAATGCGTTTAGCGCGGCGCGACGATGCTCACGCGCAGGTCGCCCAGGCCATCGATGCCGGCCACCAACTCGTCACCCACCTTGGCTGCACCTACTCCCGCCGGGGTGCCGGTAAAAATGACGTCACCGGCCTCGAGCGTGTAATACCGCGTCAGGAACGCGATCTGCTCCGGCACGCTCCAGATCATCTGGTCGATATCCGCTTGTTGGCGGAATTCGCCGTTCACCTTGAGCCAGAGCTTGCCCTTGGATGGATGCCCTATCTTGCTTGCCGCCGCGACCGCCCCGCAAGGCGCGGCCTGGTCGAAGTCCTTGCCGAAACTCCACGGCCGGCCCTTGTCCTTTCCCTGCTGCTGCAGGTCACGACGGGTCATGTCCAGGCCGACCGCATAGCCCCAGACGTGGTCGTTGGCGCGCTCGGCGGCGATCTGGTAGCCACCCTTGCCGATCAGCGCAACCATCTCCGTTTCCCAATGATAGTTGCCGGTCATCGGCGGATATTGAATCATCCCGCTCTCACCGGCGCCTACCGCCACCAGGTCATGCGGCGCTTTGCAGAAAAAGAACGGTTGCTCGCGGCCGTCGCCACCCATTTCCTTCTGGTGTTCGACATAGTTGCGGCCGACGCAGAATATGCGCCGCACGGGAAAGCGGTCTTTGGAACCAATCACGGGCAGCGAAGGCTGCCGCCACATTTCGACGACGTAACTCACTTCGGACTCCTTTTCAACAAAACCGGAAGGTTCCGGCGTGCATCCTTGGGAAAGCTCACTCAAGTCCGTGACGTAATCGAAGCCGGCCGCGCGACCGGGGCGCACGCGCAATGCTTGAGTGCCCTTCTGTTATCGCCACCCGGGCGCCGGCATCCCTTGCCGCCTTGAGGCTAGTCGGACAACGGGCACGCGCCGGCGCGGGATCGGAATAGGCGTCCTTACTCCATTTCCATCAGCAGATCCTTCGCCGCGACACGGTCGCCGGGTTTGACGTACACCGCCTTCACCATGGCGTCGCGGTCGGCGCGCAGCACGGTTTCCATCTTCATCGCTTCGAGTGACACCAGCGCCTCGCCCTTCTCCACGCCCTGCCCAGCCTGCGCTGATACGGTCACGATGCTGCCTGACATGGGCGCACCGACGTGGTTTGGGTTCTGCTCGTCGATTTTCGGATGCTTTGATACCGCGCCGGCGATCCCGGCCTTGGGCACGCGGGTGGCGCGCGCCTGGCCGTTCAGCTCGAAGAACAACCTGCAGTAACCTTCGTCGTCGGGCTCGGAGCGGCCCTGCAGGCGCACCACCAGGATCTTGCCGCGTTCGATGGCGATGGCGACTTCCTCGCCTTCGCGCATGCCATTGAAGAAAACCGGCGTGGGGATGACGCTCACGTCCTCGTAGCGTGCGCGGTGCTCGGCGAACTCGCGAAACTCCCTGGGGTACATGAGATAGGAAGCCAGATCCTCGTCGCTCACTGCGCCCTTGATCGCCGCCGCCGCTTCGGCGCGCATGACTTCCAGGTCGACCGCGCGCAAATGCTTCGCGGCGCGGCCCTCGATGGGTTTGGCTGCCTTGAGAATCTTCTTCTGCAGTTGCTCGGGGAAACCGTCGGCCGGAAATCCCACCTCGCCCCGAAACAGCGCCACCACCGAACCGGGGAAAGCGATTTCCTTCTTCGGGTCGGCCACATCCGCCGCGCTAAGGCTGTGCGCAAGCATGAACAGCGCCATGTCGCCCACCACCTTGGAAGTGGGCGTCACCTTGATGATGTCGCCGAACAGCAGGTTCACCTCGGCGTAGGTTTTCTCCACCTGCGACCAGCGGTGCTCCAGGCCCATGGCCCGGGCCTGCTCGCGCAGGTTGGTGTACTGCCCGCCCGGCATCTCGTGCCGGTACACACCCTGGGTGCCGGCGCGCATGTCGGACTCGAACGGCGCGTAGTAGCGCCGCACGTCCTCCCAGTAGTGTGATAGTTCCTGGAGCGAGTCGAGATTGAGGCCGGGGTCGCGCTCGGTGCCGGCAAGCGCAGCCGCGATAGCGCCCAGATTGGGCTGTGAGGTGAGCCCGCTCATGGCATCCAACGCGCCGTCCACGGCGTCCGCGCCCGAATCGATGGCGGCGAGCACGCTGGCCGCCGCGATGCCGCTGGTGTCGTGGGTGTGGAAGTGGATCGGCAGGCCAACCTCTTGCCTGAGCACCCGCACCAATTCGCGCGCCGCGCGCGGCCGGCACACGCCCGCCATGTCCTTGATGCCGAGCACGTGCGCGCCGGCTTTCTCGAGTTGTTTCGCCAGGTCGACGTAGTAGTTCAGGTTGTACTTCGGACGCTTCGCATCGAACAGGTCGCCGGTGTAGCAGATGGCGGCTTCCAGTAACGCGCCGGTTTCCAGCACCGCATCCATGGCCACGCGCATGTTCTCCACCCAGTTGAGCGAATCGAACACGCGGAACAAATCGATCCCGTTCTTCGCCGCCTGTTGCACGAAGTACTTCACCACGTTATCGGGGTAGTTGGTGTAACCCACCGCGTTGGAGCCGCGTAGCAGCATCTGCAACAGAATATTGGGAATGGCGCCACGCAATTGAGTCAGGCGCTGCCACGGGTCTTCCTTGAGGAAGCGCATGGCGACGTCGAAGGTCGCCCCGCCCCAGCACTCGAGCGAAAACAACTCCGGCACCATGCGCGCGTAGTACGGCGCGATCTCGAGCATGTCATGGGTGCGCATGCGCGTGGCGAACAGCGACTGGTGCGCGTCGCGCAGCGTGGTGTCGGTGAGCAGCACGCGCTTCTCGTTCTTCATCCACTGCGCGAATTTCTCCGGCCCGAGCATCCGCAGCCTGTCGCGGCTGCCTGGCGGCACCGGCGCGGCGAGATCGCGGTGCGGTTTGTGCGCCCTGGAGGCGGGGCCGCCGGGGCTCTTGCGGCCCTTCATCTCCGGGTTGCCGTTGATGGTGACGTCGCCGACGAACTCCAGCAGCTTGGTGGCACGGTCGCGGCGCGGGCGGAACTGGAACAGCGCCGGCGTCTCGTCGATGAAGCGCGTGGTGCACTCACCCGAGCGAAACAGCGGATGCGCGATGACGTTTTCGAGGAATTGCAGGTTGGTAAACAGGCCGCGAACGCGAAACTCGCGCAGTGCGCGGTCCATGCGGGACGCCGCCTCGTCCGGGTTGTGACCCCAGGCGGTGACCTTTACCAGCAGAGAGTCGTAGAACGGCGTGATCACCGCGCCGGTATAGGCGGTTCCGGCGTCCAGCCGGATTCCGAAACCGGCGGCGCTGCGGTAAGCGGCGAGGCGGCCGTAGTCCGGCGTGAAACCGTTCTCCGGGTCTTCGGTGGTGATGCGGCACTGCACCGCGTGGCCGTTAAGGCGAATTTCCTCCTGAGCAGGCAGAAAACCGTCCGGATCGCCGATCTTCGCGCCTTCGCTGACGCGGATCTGCGCTTTCACCAAGTCGACGCCGGTCACTTCCTCGGTGACCGTGTGCTCGACCTGGATGCGCGGATTGACCTCGATGAAGTAGAAATCGCCGGCGTCGGCATCCAGCAGAAACTCTATCGTGCCGGCATGGCTGTACCTGGCCGCGCGCGCGAGCTTCAGCGCGGTGTTGCACAGATCGGCGCGGCGCGCTTGTTCGAGATACGGCGCCGGGGCGCGTTCCACCACCTTCTGGTTGCGCCGCTGCACCGAACAGTCGCGCTCGAACAAGTGCACCAGGTTGCCTTCGGTGTCGCCCAGCACCTGCACCTCGACGTGGCGCGCGCGGCGCACCAGCTTCTCCAGATAGACCGCGTCGTTCCCGAACGCCGCCAGCGCCTCGCGCCGACCCGCCTCGAGATGGCCGGGCAGGTCGGCCGCGGTCTCCACCACGCGCATGCCGCGGCCGCCGCCACCCCAGCTTGCCTTGAGCATGAGCGGGTAGCCGACGCTCGCCGCTTCCTTCTTCGCCGCTTCAATGTCCTGCGGCAGCGCGCCGGTGGCGGGCAACACCGGCACCCCCACCGACAGCGCCAAGTTGCGCGCCGCGACCTTGTCGCCCAGCGTGCGCATCACCTCCGGCCGCGGACCGATGAAAGTAATGCCGGCGCTGGCGCAGGCTTGGGCGAAATCGTGATTCTCGGACAGGAATCCGTAACCCGGCTGGATGGCATCGACCCGGGCTTCGCGCGCGATGCGGATGATGTCGTCGATGTCGAGGTAGGCGGCGATCGGTTTCTTGCCCTCGCCCACCAGATAGGATTCGTCCGCCTTGAAGCGGTGCAGCGCGAAACGATCTTCGGCGGAGTAGATAGCGACGGTGCGGATGCCCATCTCCGCAGCGGCCCGCATCACGCGGATGGAGATTTCGCTGCGGTTGGCGACGAGGATGGAAGCGATTTTCTTCATGTCGCCCTAATGTTACCGGATTCTGGGCGGCGCACCTGGTCCGCCGCCGCGACCGCGCCGGGTCACCCCCTGGCGCCGCGCGCTTACCTCGGAGGGCGCGTGCCGGCGACCGAGCACGGGCAATTCCGTCGCGCATACGAGTTCGGCCCGATGCACAGCATAAAAGAAAAACGAGCACCCATGCGGATGCCCGTCGTATGAATTCCAATTTCGGGGAGCGGTTTCCCGCTTACTCTTATACGTGGTACGCGGTTTCCCCGTGCGAGGTCACTTCCAGGCCTTCACGCTCTTCTTCCTCCGATGCGCGCCGGGCGCAAGCGCGCAGCTTGCACCGGCGTCGCAATGAGGTCATTCGACTTTTTCGCCATGCAGGACCAGGTCGAGACCTTCACGCTCCTCATCCGAGCTGACGCGCAGACCGATCACCAGGTCGATTACCTTGAGAATGATGAAGCTCATGACGCCACTGTACAGCAGCGTTGTCACCACGCCGTAGAACTGGGTCAACAGACTACCGTCGACGCCGCTGATTTCCTTGACATTGAGCACCCCGGTAAGAAGAGCACCGACGATCCCGCCGATGCAATGCACGCCGAAGGCGTCTAGCGAGTCGTCATAGCCAAGGGCCTTCTTCACCGAGGACGATGCGACGAAGCAGATTACGCCCGCGGCAATGCCGATGACCAAGGCACCGGCCGGTCCGACGAAGCCCGACGCCGGCGTAATCGCCACCAGGCCGGCAACGGCGCCGGAAGCGATGCCCAGGACCGATGGTTTGCCCTTGGCGAGCCACTCGGTGAACATCCATGCCAGCGCCGCCGTCGCCGTCGCGAACTGTGTCACCGTCATGGCCATGCCGGCACGGCCGTCAGCGGCCACTGCGGAACCCGCGTTGAAGCCGAACCAGCCTACCCACAGCAATGCCGCCCCGGTCACCGTCAGCACCAAGTTGTGCGGCGCCATCGCCTCTTTGCCGTAGCCGATGCGCTTGCCCAGCACCAGGGCACACACCAGCGCCGCAACACCGGCGTTGATATGCACCACCGTGCCGCCGGCGAAGTCGAGTATCCCCATGGCCGCGAATTTGCCGCCCGGTTCCCACATCATATGAGCGATCGGCGAGTAGACAAGCAGGGACCACAAGCCCATGAACCAGAGCATGGCCGAGAATTTCATGCGATCGGCGAAGGCGCCAGTAATCAGGGCCGGGGTGATGATGGCAAAGGTCATCTGGAACATCATGTACACCGACTCAGGAATCGTGATAGCGAGATGGCTCACGCTGACCTTGTTGGCTTCCTTCATATAGGACATGCCGGAGAGGAAAAGACGGTCCAAGCTGCCGATATATTCTGATCCGGGCATGAATGCCAGGCTGTAGCCGGCGATCACCCACAGCAAAGTCACCAGGCAGGTGATGGCGAAGCTTTGCATGATCGTGGCGAGCACGTTCTTCTTGCGCACCATGCCGGCGTAGAACAACGCCAGTCCAGGAATGGTCATCAGCAGCACCAGGGCGGTCGATGCGAGCACCCACGCCGTATCGCCCGAGTTTATCTTCGCGCCATCGACGAGCTCGGGTTTGGTCGGCGCTGGTGCAGGCGCGGCGGCGGCGGGTGCTGCGGCAGCCGGAGCTGCCGGCGCTGCCTCAGCGGGCTTGGCTTCGGCCGGCTTTGCCTCCGCCGCCTTCGCTTCCGGCGCAGGCGCGGCAGGCTTGTCCTGCGCGATGACCGGAGCGGCAAGACTGCATGCGCCGAACAAGGCGAGTAGAGCTATCAATTTTTTCATCATGCATCTCCCTATAGTGCTTCCACACCGGTCTCGCCGGTGCGTATGCGGATGACCTGCGCCAACTCGAAAACGAAAATCTTGCCGTCGCCGATCTTGCCGGTGCTGGCGGACTTTTCGATGGCTTCGATCGCCTGGTCGAGCATCTCTGACTTGATGGCCACGTCGATTTTGACCTTGGGCAGAAAATCGACCACATATTCCGCGCCGCGGTACAACTCCGTGTGGCCTTTCTGCCGGCCGAACCCCTTGACCTCGGTGACGGTGATGCCCTGTACGCCAATGGCGGACAGCGCCTCCCGTACTTCGTCAAGCTTGAACGGCTTGATGATTGCCGTGACTAGTTTCATTTAGACACCTCCTCTAGTTGGATATGCATCAGTCCCGCTAAACATCTAAAACTTGTAAATTGCTTCCAACCCGACGGATCGCTGATTGTTTCTTGCGGTGACATTGTTGGAGTCGATAAATGCGGGCACATTGGACCAATCGCCGCGAATCTCGCCACGCAGCTCGAGGTTTTTGATCGGCGCATACCCCACCGTCAGCGTCGCTTCCTTCCATTTCTGCGCAACCCCCGTGCGGTAGCCGTCGCGGTCGTCGAAATACTCGCCGCGCAAGGAAATCCGCCACTGGTCATTGATCTGATAGTTGGCATAGCCGGCCCAGCCCTGCCATTTGGCACTGTTGGCACCGTTCGCCGTAACGCTGGCGGCGTTCGCCTGTGTGGCGTAGTCGTAGTTAAGGATAAGCGTCAGCGTGTCCGTGGCATTGAACGTCGCTACGACATCGATAAGATTTCTCGTTCCTTCCGGGCCCGTGTTCACCAGCCCGCCCACGCGCTCCCTGCCGTTATGGTTCATGACGCTGAGGGAGAGCTGCTTCGAGGGCGAGTATGAACCCCCGAGTTCGAACGTCTTCGCCGAGTTCGTGTCCTTTAGATCGTCCCAGCCGTTGTTGATGCCGCCGACAAGTGTGAGCGTATCGCTCGCAGCGTACGATACGCGCGCGCCGGTATGGGTAAAGGGAATTGCATATCCGAACAGGATCGAGCGCGAATAGTTGGTGTTGGCGGTCGAATTGATCACCTCCGCTCCCGCCGAGGTCACGAATTTTCCGCCGATGACGGTCACGGGACCGGTCGCATATTGGACAAAGGCTTGGGTTACGTCGTACCCGGTTTTCCTGCAACCACCCGAGTTCGCCTGTCCAGTAGCGAGATTGCAGCCGTCTCCGTTGCTCGGACCGGTCTTGTACGCCGCGATGACGTCCGCATCTTTGCCCAGAGTGACATTGAGCAGACCTCCAAAGCCTTCTTTGGGCTGATTCGCGAATGTAAAAGCTGCTTGATGCAGGTCGAGCGAGTTTCGTTTGTAGTCAAATACCCGGTTCGGGCCACCGACAGTGACGCCCGGCCCGTTCGGCGTGGTGTTAAAGGCACCACGTCCGGAGAGACCCGGGTAGCCGATATCGACGTACCCTGTAAGGTCAAAGCCCCAAATCGAAAAAATTGGAGGTTCGGCTGGTTTGTCGCTTACTGGTGGCGGCGCGACCGGTGCAGAGACGTTAGGCGCTGTTTGCGCCAACACTGTTAGCGGCATCGAAAACGCGGCCGTCACGGCCAAAGCGAGCAATAGTTGTTTGCGCATGGCGATACCCTTTCAAAGGTTAAAAAATGTTTGACGACTAAACCCAAAGCACTTCGTGTGCCAGCTTTTTTATTCATGTTATTTCAATATGTTGCATCAAATAGGCCTCTGTGGCGTGGATGCCGCGCATCATCTTGGTGCGCCATTTCTTTAGGCTGCACCGCTGCGGTGCGATGAGCCGATTCGTTTGCTGGCGCGTTGTAGCTGTCGTGATAGACTGAAAAAATGACGGAAACAAGGAGATATTCATGCAGCAAAACCGCCTGTTCGAAGAATTAAGCGGCAAGATCAGCGCGCTATTGGCGCAAAGCCCGGCCAAGGACGCCGAGAAAAACCTGCGCGCGCTACTGGCAAGTTTTTTTGCCAGACTGGACTTGATTACACGCGAGGAATTCGACGTTCAGGCGAGGCTGCTCGCCCGCTCCCGCGAACAAGTCAACGCCCTTGAGGCGCGCGTCGTCGAGCTGGAAGCCAGGGTTTCCAAGCCGAACGCCTGACCGGCATGTCGCTCGCCGTGCTGCACAGCCGCGCGCTTACCGGCATGGATGCACCCGAAGTCACGGTTGAAGTCCATCTGTCCGGCGGGCTGCCCAGTTTTACCATCGTCGGTCTACCCGAGGCCGAGGTGAAGGAGGCCCGCGACCGCGTGCGCGCGGCGCTGGTCAACGCACATTTCGAATTTCCCGCGCGCCGGCTCACGGTCAACCTCGCCCCGGCCGATCTGCCCAAGGAAAGCGGACGTTTCGACTTGCCTATCGCCCTGGGCATTCTTGCCGCTTCCGGGCAACTGCCTGCGGATCGGCTGGACGAATACGAGTTCGCCGGCGAGCTCTCGCTCACCGGCGATCTGCGCCCCATTCGCGGCGCTCTCGCCATGACTTACAAGGCGCACCGCTGCGGGCGCGCTTTCGTGCTGCCGCGCGCGAGCGCCGAGGAGGCGAGCCTGGTACACGACGCACAAATCCTGCCGGCGAAAACATTACTTGAGGTATGCGCGCACCTGGCCAGGAGGGAGAGTCTGCAGCCTTACATCGGAGAGCTTGCAGCCACGACGCAACCCGATTACCTCGATCTCGCAGACGTCAAAGGCCAAACGCAGGCCAAGCGGGCGCTGGAAATCGCGGCCGCAGGCGGGCACAGCCTGCTCATGCTCGGGCCGCCGGGCACCGGCAAATCCATGCTGGCGGCGCGCTTCGCCGGGATACTCCCGCCGATGAGCGACGCCGAGGCGCTGGAATCGGCGGCTCTGCAATCGCTGGGTTCGGGCGGGTTTCGCGTCGAGCAGTTCCGTCGCCGGCCGTTCCGCGCCCCGCACCACTCGGCTTCCAGCGTCGCCCTGGTCGGCGGCGGCGGCGATCCGCGCCCCGGCGAGATTTCGCTCGCCCATCATGGCGTGCTGTTCCTGGACGAGCTGCCTGAGTTCGAGCGCAAGGTGCTGGAGATGCTGCGCGAGCCGCTTGAGTCCGGGCGCGTGGCGATTTCGCGCGCGGCGCGCCAGGCGGAATTCCCCGCGCGCTTCCAACTGATCGCGGCGATGAACCCATGCCCCTGCGGCTATCTCGGCCACTTCAGCGGCAAGTGCCGTTGCACGCCAGATCAGGTGGCGCGCTATCGCGGCAGAATTTCCGGACCACTCATAGACCGGATCGACATCCATCTGGAAGTACCCGCCGTGCCGCAGGAAGATTTGCTCAAGCACGCTACCGGCGACACGAGCGGCGCAGTGCGCGCGCGTGTCGCCGCGGCGCACCGGGTTCAGATCGATCGCCAAGGCAAGGCCAACAGCAAGCTCGCCACGCGCGAGATCGATAAATGGTGCGCGCCGGATGCGGCGGCCGAGGGCTTGCTCAGACAGGCGATCGCGCGGCTCAACCTGTCGGCGCGCGCTTATCACCGCGTGCTGAAACTGGCGCGCAGCATCGCCGACCTTGCCCGCAGCGAAGCGATTGCCGCCGCCCATGTCGCTGAAGCGATTCAGTACCGCAAGCTCGACCGGATGGCTTAGGCGCTATAGCAACAGCCTTATTAGACATCATAGCCGCGTTTTACAACGCGGATGGCCCGTCTCCCTTTCATCAAAATTGACCCGAGGATGTTACATCAAGCCCCAAATCGAGCGCCGGCGCGCTATGCGTGATCCAGCCTGCCGATATGAGATCGACGCCGGTTGCGGCGACCGCGTTGACGTTTTCGAGCCGGATCCGGCCTGAAGCCTCGACCAGCGCACGGCCGTTGACCATGCGCACCGCCTCGCGCATTTGTTCGGGCGTCATGTTGTCGAGCAGTACCGCGTCGACGCCGGTTTCCAGCGCTTCGGCGAGTTGCGCCAGGGTGTCGACCTCCACTTCGATCTTGACCAATGGACCGGCCGCGTGACGACTGCGTGCGATGGCATTACGGATTCCGCCCGCCAGCGCGACATGGTTATCCTTGATCAGCACGGCATCGTCGAGGCCGAAACGATGATTTGATCCGCCACCGGCGCGTACCGCGTGTTTTTCCAGCAGGCGCAGGCCGGGGGTGGTCTTGCGGGTGCAAATGATGCGGACAGGAAAGGGACGCGCCGCTTCAACGAGAGCCGCGGTTGCCGTGGCTACGCCGGAGAGATGGCACAGCAGGTTGAGCGCGACGCGCTCGGCGGACAAAACGGCGCGGGCCGGTCCCTTGAGGCGAATGACGATATCACCGGGACTGACACGGCTGCCGTCCGGTTTTTCGACCGCCACCGAAATCCCGGGGTCCAGCAGGCGGAAGGCAAGCGCGGCGGCATCGGTGCCCGCAACCACACCGCTCTCGCGCGCCGCGATGACGCCGTCCAGCAGGATGGATGCCGGGATGGTTGCGGCACTGGTTATGTCGCCGGCACGTCCAAGATCTTCGAGCAATGCCGCGCGCACCAGCGGCTCCACCATGATTGCGGCGATGGGTTCCGGCAACGACATCATGCACCTCCCACAAGGAAACGTTTCGATTGCAATTTCTGCAGATGCGTTGGCACATCGGCGAGCGAAAAACTGAGCGAATGCGCTTGGAGCGCGGATGGCGCCGGGTAGTCGCGACGGCAGTGCGCTCCCCGGCTTTCGCTTCGTTCGTATGCGGCGCTTGCGATGAGAAGGCAGACCAAGGCGAGATCGGTGCTCATCGAAGGCCGTGGTGCAGCAAACGCGAGCGCTTCGAGTTGGGAGATGGCGGCCGCAAGGCCGGCATGGTCGCGGATCACGCCGACCGCCTCGCTCATCAGGCGGCGGATTCTCGCGCGGCAGGCAGCGTCGCCGCGAGCTGCCGTGGCCGCGGGTAACGGAACCGTTGTTCCGGCCTGCGTCGCTTCCCGGCCAGCGATGTCAGCCGCGACCCAGCGCGCGTAGGCCAGGGCTTCGAGCAGGGAATTGCTCGCCAGCCGGTTCGCGCCGTGCAGGCCGGTTGCGGCGACTTCGCCGCAAGCCCACAGTCCCGGAACGGAGCTGCGGCCGGATTGATCCACGGCGACGCCACCCATATGGTAATGCGCGGCGGGCCGGACCGGGATCGCCTGGGTTACCGGATCCAGCCCCGCGCGGCGGCAAAATTCGGTGACCGACGGAAACCGTGTGGGAAAATCCTTGCCGATGACGCGCGCATCCAGATAGACGTCGTTACCCGCTGCCGTCTCACGCCAGACTGCGCCAGCGACGACGTCGCGCGGTGCGAGTTCCTTACCGGGGATTTTCTCCATGAACCGTACGCCTCGCGCATTGATCAGGACGGCGCCTTCCCCGCGGATCGCCTCGCTCGCCAGGGGCATGGGGTCGTTGCCGACGGCAATCGCGGTGGGGTGAAACTGAACGAACTCCATGTCGCGCAGGATTGCGCCGGCACGCGCGGCCAAGGCGATGCCACTGCCGGTTGCACCGAGCGGATTGGTCGTGTGCGCGTAGAGTCCACCGATGCCGCCGGTCGCCAGGACCACCGCGCGAGCCGGCAGATATGTCACTTGTCCCTTGCGCTCGGCAATTACGCCCGCGACCGCGTCGTCATCGAGCACGAGGTCGGTGACACGCGTGTCCTCGATTATTTCGATGGAAGGCAATGTGCGCGCCGTGCGCGTGAGTGCCTCGATCACGCGGCGGCCGGTGCTGTCGCCACCGGCATGGACAATCCGTCGCCGCGAATGCGCCGCCTCCAGACCCAGCGCCAACTCTCCCGTGGCAGCGCGATCGAACGCCATGCCCCAGGCGGCCAGATCGGCAAGGCAGCTCGCCGCCGCTTCAGCGACGCGCTTGGCAACCGCGGGATCGCACAGCCCCGACCCTGCTGCCAGGGTGTCGGCAGCGTGTAGCGCAGGGGCGTCATCCGCACCCATCGCGGCGGCAATGCCGCCCTGTGCCCATGGGGTCGAGGCTTCCGTGCCGAGCGGTGCCTTGGCGATCAGGGTCGTCGGTAGCGGAGCAAGGCCGAGCGCCGTGGCCAAACCGGCGATCCCGCCGCCGATGACGACCACCCGATCCGAAATCTGCGGTTGCGAGGTCATGGTGGGCTCAGCGCAAAGCGAGCATGCGCTCGATGCTGGCCCGAGCGCGTTCCGCGTTGTCCGGATCGACTACCACTTCGTGCGTAAGCGTCTCCAACGAATGGCGGATTTTCGGCAGGGTGATCCGGTTCATATGCGGGCAGAGCCGGCAGGGGCGAACGATTTCCGTATCCGGATATTGGGCGGCGATGTTGTCGCCCATCGAACATTCGGTCACCAGTGCCACGCGTGATGGCCGCTTCGCCGCGACGTAGTCCGCCATGGCGGCCGTGGAGCCAGCGAAATCGGCGGCAGCGACGACTTCCGGCGCGCATTCCGGGTGAGCCAGCACCGCCACGCCGGGGAAACTTTCGCGCAGTTCGCTCACGTTTTGCGCGGTGAATTGCTCATGCACCTCGCAGCGTCCGCGCCAGGGAATGATCTCCACCCCTGTTTGCGCGGCGACGTTGGCTGCCAGATATTCGTCCGGCAGAAAGATCACTTTGTCGGACTTGAGGCTTTCGACCACCCGGACCGCGTTGCCCGAGGTGCAGCAGATGTCGCTCTCCGCCTTTACCTCGGCGCTGGTATTGACGTAAGCGACGACCGGCACGCCGGGATGGCGCTGCCGTAGCATCCGCACATCGGCGCCGGTGATCGATTCGGCAAGAGAGCAGCCGGCGCCTGGGTCGGGGATCAGGACCAGCCTGCCGGGGTTGAGCAGCTTCGCGGTCTCGGCCATGAAATACACGCCGCACATCACGATGATTTCGGCGTCGGTGCGCGCGGCCTCGCGGGCGAGGGCGAGCGAGTCACCCACGATGTCCGCCACGCCGTGATATATCTCGGGCGTTTGGTAGTTATGGGCAAGGATTACGGCATTGCGCTCGCGCTTCAAGCGCAGGATCGCGTCGATGTCCGGCGCAAACTCCGGCCACTTGAACGTCGGTATGACCGAGCGGATGAGTGCATAGACCTGAGCGGTCCTTGCCGCTACCGCGGGTTCCACCAGGATGAAGGCCTCGTCGATCGGTTCATGCATAGGCATGAATGCCTCCTTATACTCAAATTAAGTATTAATGGGGTCGAAAAAACCCGGCACACTGCCGGGATCGAAGGCAAGTATAGCACATTAATACTTAAAATGAGAATAATTGTCGAGGCCGCCGGTATCGGCTACCGCCATCCCCCTTATTTCCCGCGTGGCGCTTGCGGGCGGCGTGCGCCGGGGACGGGGCGCTCAAGCAGTACGTCGTGCCGATAACGAAGCAGGCGCGCCGGGCGGCCGGCAGCGCCCGCCGACATCTCGCCGGTGTCTTCGACCAAACCCTGGCTTTCGACGAGTCTGCGGAAATTCGACTTGTGCATGAGCAAACCCGCAAGTGCCTCGACCGCCTGCTGGAGGTTGAGGAAGGTGAAGGTCGGCGGCATCAATTCGAACACGACCGGGCGATACTTTATCTTGCCGCGCAGGCGGGCAATCGCGGTGGCGAGAACACGCCGATGATCGGCGATCATCGACGCGCCTTCCTTGATGACGTCGTCGGCCAAGCACCACGCGGGAGCCCGATCGCGATGGGTCTCCGGGACAAGGCCGATCTCGTAAAGCAGTTCGTAGCGTTCGAGCACCCGCTCGTCGCTCCAGCGGATATTGCCCAGTCCGAAGCATGCACGTACCCGCTCTTCGCGCGCGCGCCTGTCGCCAGTTGCCTCGGCGTCGGCGACCCAACTCCTGAGTTGCCGTTCAATCCGCGCCAGAACCGCGGGCTTGCCGCTGCGCCAGTCCTCCCAGGGAAAGTACTGGTACCAATTGCGCCAAACCGTATTGCTGGTATTTTCGGGACGTGCTTCGCGAACCAACGCGAGATATCCGATCGAAAGCATGCGCACGCGCCGATTGGAGCCAACCACCATCCGGTTACGGTCGCCGAATGTATAGAGTTGCTCAACGTAGCCCAGGCACTGACGGGTCTGACTCTCCACCCACGAGCGCAGACCCGCTTCCAGCGTGCGGTGACGCGATTCGAAAGGGCCGGAAGGCAGGGCATCCGGTGCGTCGTCTTCGGATCGGATGGCGAGAATTTGGGGCTGATCGCCCGTCACGCAAACGATAACGGCGCTCAGATCGACAGCAAGCTCGCGTGAAGCGGCGATTGCCTGCTGTTGCTTTCGCACACTCATCTTGTTTTGGAGGACAGATCCCCGCCGACAGATAAAACTAAATTTATATTAGTCTAATGTTACTCTTCAAAACGGTGCCGGAAGAGGTCTGAACGCTTTTCGCAAAAAAAAAGCCGCGACGCACAGGTCGCGGCTTTTTCTTGAGGAGGGTCGCTCAGGCGGCTGCTTGTATCGGAATCTTGTGACCCCGGTGCGCGATGCGGTTGTGCGAGTCGACGTAGATCAGTTCAGGATCGTGCCGGGCCAGTTCGACTTCGTTATATACCGCAAAGGTGGCGATGATCAGGATGTCGCCCGGCGCGGCGCGGCGCGCCGCCGAGCCATTGACCGAGATGACGCCGGATCCGCGCTCGGCGCGAATGGCGTAGGTGGTGAAGCGCTCGCCGTTGTTGACGTTCCAGATATCGATCTGTTCGTACTCACGGATATTGGCGGCGTCGAGCAGATTTTCGTCGATCGCGCATGAACCTTCGTAGTGAAGCTCGCTATGCGTGGTCGTTACGCGGTGCAGCTTCGACTTCAGCATCGTTCTCTGCATGGTTTCACCCGTGCGAACAGAGTTGAGGAAAGCGCATTGTAGCGGCAAATCGCCACATGTCAATAACCCTGTTGCGTTGCTTAGATTTCAATATTATCAATGAGTCGCGTCGCGCCCAGCCGGGCGGCTTCCTTGATCGACCGGCCCATCGCCCGACGTTTCGCGAGTAGGCGTTCAGCAAGGCTCTTCGGCTCCGGGAAGGGGTTCGTAGCCCAACAACCGTATAATGGCGGGCATGGACTCAATCGGCGGCTCGGTGTGGTCTTTCTCCCGGTTCAGGACCGCCCAGGGGTTGACGCCTAGCCGCCCGGCTGCCGGCGAAGCAAGCGACGTAGTACGTGCGCGCGTCGCCGCAAGCGAAGCGGTTGCTGCCACCCAGGTCGCGGAAGCGATTCAATATCCCAAGCTCGACCGGGCGGTCTAAATATGGCAACTTACGCAATCGGCGACGTTCAGGGATGCTTGGGCGCGCTGCGCCGGCTGCTAGAAGCTTTCGGCTTCGACCGCGCGCGCGACCGCTTGTGGTTTGTCGGGGATCTGGTGAACCGCGGCCCGGACTCGCTCGCGACCCTGCGCCTGGTGAAAGATCTAGGCGACGCCGCGGTGACGGTGCTGGGCAATCACGATTTTCACCTGCTCGCCGTGGCCGCCGGAGGCGCGAAGAAGCGTCGCAGCGACACGCTCGATGCCGTGCTCGATGCCCCGGACCGCGAAGAGTTGTTAGCTTGGCTGCGGCAACAGCCGATGTTACATGTCCAGGGTGAATGGACGATGGTGCACGCGGGCCTGTTGCCCCAGTGGAATATTGCGCAGGCACAGATGCTGGCGCGCGAGGTCGAGGCTGCGCTGCGCGGTGAGGACTGGCGCGCATTTCTGGCGCAGCTCTATGGCGACACGCCTGATTCCTGGAGCGAGAGCTTGCGCGGCGCGGATCGCCTGCGCGTCATTGTCAATGCCATGGCGCGGATGCGTTTTTGCACGGCAGAAGGTGTGATAGAGCTGCGCACCAAGGGCGAAACAGCCAAGGCGCCGCCCGGATTTTTCCCCTGGTTCGACGCGCCTGGGCGCGCCAGCCGCGACCACACCATCATCTGCGGCCACTGGTCCACGCTCGGGCTGAAGCTGCGGCCCGACCTCGTCGCCCTGGACAGCGGCTGCGTGTGGGGCGGAAACCTGAGCGCGCTGCGCCTCGAGGACAGAAAATTGTTTCAAGTTCCGTGCGAGCAGTGCCAAACTCCAGGCGAATAGCGCGGGCGCGCTGCCGGCGACCCGTGGCGCATGCTCGCACAGCTACTGCTATTGTCTGTCGGAACGAGAGGAGAAAACCATGAGTGACTGCGTCTTCTGCAGGATCGTCAACGGACAGATTCCTTCGACCAAGGTGCACGAAGACCGGCTGACGCTCGCCTTCATGGATATCGGCCAGGTAAATCCCGGCCACGTATTGGTGGCGGCGAAGCCGCACGTCGAGAATATTTACGGCCTGGATGACGCGCTCGCCGCCGCGGTATTCCAGACCGCTGCGCGCGTGGCGCGGGCAGTGAAAAAGGCATACACCCCGGAGGGCGTGACGTTATATCAAGCCAACGGTGCTGCCGCGGGTCAGACCGTATATCACTTCCACCTGCATCTCATCCCGCGATATGACAAAGACGGGATGCACCTTACTTGGCCGGCAAAGAACCCGCCGCGCGAGCAATTGGAAGTGAATGCCGCCAAGTTACGCGCGGCGCTGGAGTAAACAGCTTGTGACGGATCAATGCGTCACCCGCGTCACGCCACCACCGGAGAGCAGACGCACGCGCTCGCCCGGCCGGAAAACTTCGTCGGCTTCCTGGGTAATCGCGCGCAGTTCACCGTTGTCGAGCTTAACCGTAATCTCCTGGCCCGGCTTCTTGGTCACACCCTGCTCGATCGCATTGCCGGCTACGCCGCCTGCGACCGCGCCGAGGATGGAACCGATGGTGCTGCCCTTGCCGCCGCCGATATTGCTGCCGGCTACGCCGCCCACCACGCCGCCGGCCACTGCGCCGACGCCGCTCCTGGAGCCTTCGATACTGACCTGGCGCAGGCTTTCAACCACGCCCATGCGCACCGTCTGCTCCTGCCGCGCCTGGCCGCTTGAATAGGCGCTGCCCGAACTGGTGCTGGCGCAACCGGTAATGACAGCCGATGCGGCGATCGTACTTGCGATCACCAGTTTGGTCGATACCTTCATATCTAGTCCTCTTATCCTAGTTGCGCGTTGAAATGCTGGCGGTAGAGCACCTCGATCTCGGCGCGCGTGGCACGATGGTTTTGCCCGCCGCGCGCGCCTATCTTGAGTGCGCCCATAAGCGAGGCGAGCTGCCCGGTCGAGCGCCAATCCATGCCTGCGGCAATGCCGTACAGCAGACCGGCGCGATAAGCATCCCCGCAGCCGGTCGGATCGACGATGTTATCAACCTTAACGCATGGAATCTCCAGTCGTTGACCCGCCGTGTGAATCTCGGACCCCGCGCTACCATGGGTCACGATCAGCGCTTGCACCCGTTTCGCCAGATCCGCGATCGATTCGCCCGTCCGCTGTTCCAGCATTTTGCCCTCGTACGAATTGACCGCGACGTAGCTGGCAAGTTTCACGAAGTCGAGCAACTCCGCGCCGGAGAACATGGGCAGCCCCTGGCCCGGATCGAAAATGAAGGGTATGTTCTGCTGTTTCAATTCGCGCGCGTGCTGCAGCATGCCCTCGCGCCCGTCGGGAGAAACGATGGCGAGCCCGACCTCGCCCGCCGCGGAGACACTATTGAGATGCGAATGTCCCATCGCCCCCGGATGAAAAGCCGTGATCTGGTTGTCGTCGAGATCCGTGGTGATGAAGGCCTGCGCGGTGTAAGTGCCGGCGACTTCGCGCACGTGCGTGCGCGCAATGCCGAGCGCGTCCAGCCGCCTGTAATAGGATTCCGCGTCCTCGCCCACGGTGGCCATGATGAGCGGCTCGCCACCGAGCATGCGCAGGTTGTAGGCGATATTCGCGGCACAGCCGCCAAATTCGCGCCGCAGGGCCGGTACCAGGAAAGCCACGTTGAGCATGTGAATCTGGTCGGGCAGGATATGCTCGCGGAAGCGCCCCTCGAACACCATGATGTTGTCGTAGGCGATCGATCCTAGTAGCAGGATGCGCATAATTTTTTGATTCCGTGGTTATGAGCCCCGTGATGGGCTCCGCGTATGAATTAACAAGCGCCCAAGGATACCCGAAGTCGGCTCAGGGTCGGTTACAAAATGAGGGAATATCCCCCGAGGGGACTTTCCCCTCAAGGGGGATCGAGACCTTCGGGGCGCCTCCCCTTGCTCCCAAGGGCTTGCTGCGAAAATTCATTTCGCAGCGGGTTGTTAAGGATAGAACAGGTACAGGCGGTAGCCGGTGGCCTTGACCTGTGATCCCTCGATGAACACCTTGATCGCGACTTCGCTGGTGGCGGCGATCCCGGCTTGCGCGTTGACGGCCTTGCCGAGGTAATCCTGCGGCGCGAGCACGCGCCGCACCAGCGGCTGGTCCTGGGAGTCGGTGAGCGTCAATTCGAGCAGCGGATGCTGCTGCGTGAAGATTGCGCGGTTCTTGATCGTCGCTGACAAGACCATTATGTTGGGGTTGGTCGTGTCGGCTTGCAGGTCGGAGGCTTCGATGCTTATCATCTCGATACGCCGTGGCAGCGGCAGTTCGCAACCAAGGCGTGCGCACAGCGCCGCGACGTAGGGCTTGGTCTCGGGGAAGAGCAAGGCAATGGTGCTGCGGTAGTGATACGCCGCCTGCGCGAGCAACGTCAGCAGCAATAGGAGCGCGCCCAGCACCCACGGCCAGCGGCGCACCGGCCTGGGCGGCTGCGCGACCGCGACCGGCCCGAAATCAAAAGCGCCTGCGCCGGACGCCGCCTCGGTTTCGACCATCGCCGGCTGCGGCAATGCGGACTCCAGTATTGCCGCAGCCGGCGTTTCGGCTTCTATCGTTTCCGGCACACGATCCGCGGCGGCAGCATCCGCGCGCGGGGCTTCAAACTCCGGTGTCGACCGAGGCGCGCGCGCCGGGGCGATCTCTTCGATCAGCTGCTCGAGCGCATTGAATACCCGGCTGCATTTGCCACAGCGCACCTGCCCGGCGCGCGCAGCGAGCTGCTCCGCGTGCACGCGAAAATGGGTATGGCAAGAGGGACAGTGGGTAATCATGGCCGCAGGCCTTCCAGCAGCACCCAGCCCTCGTCACCGGCGCCGACGCGCATCGCAAACCACGGCGCGTAGGCTTTCATCACCTCCTCCGCCTGCGCCTCGAGTATGCCCGACAGCGCAATGCGCCCTCCCTTGCTCATGTACCCCGCAAGCAGCGGCGCAAGCAGTATCAGCGGATTGGCAAGGATATTCGCGATCACGAGGTCTGCCCGGAAATCAGGAGCCGTCTCCGTGTTGATAAAACGGACGTCGGCCCGGTTGCGCGCGGCGTTCGCGCGCGCCGCGATGAGCGCCAGAGGGTCGACGTCCACCCCCAGTGCTTCGCGCGCGCCGAGGCGCAGCGCGGCAATGGCTAATATACCCGAACCGCAGCCGTAGTCCAGAATGCGTTCGCCGCCGCGGACTATTCGCTCCAACCATTGCAGACACAGCCGCGTCGTCGGATGGCTGCCGGTGCCGAAGGCAAGACCAGGGTCGAGCACGAGATTGACTGCGTGAGCGTCGGGCGCCGTCGTCCAGGAGGGCACGATCCACAGTTTGTCCGAAATGCGGATCGGCTCGAACTGCGACTGACTGAGCCGCACCCAATCCTCGTCCCCCACGAACTCGGCGTGGTAGTGCGGCAACGACGTCAGCCCGGCCTGCGCGCAAGCTGCGGCGATGATTTGCTCGGGATCCGCCCCCGGCTCGCACAGCGCCTTGATCAAGCTCTGCGGCCAGGCGCCCTCTGCCGCTTCGCCCGGCTCGTCGTAGAGCGGGGCCTCCTCGTCGGTGCCGGCATTGGCATCCTCCACGCTGACCGACTGGGCGCCGTGCGCGAGCAGAGCGTCGCTCAACGCGTCGGCCGCGCGCGCGTCGGTACGCAGTGTGAGCGACACCCAAGCCAGGGGATCATCCTTTTTCGAGCTTTTGTTGTGCGAATTTCTGCTCGAGATAATGGATACTCGTGCCGCCCTTGATGAAGCGCTCGTCAAGCAGCAACTCCTGGTGCAGCGGGATGTTGGTCTGGATGCCCTGTACCGCCATTTCCGACAGCGCGATACGCATGCGGCGTAATGCCTGCTCGCGCGTTTCACCGTAGGCGATGACCTTGCCGATCAGGGAATCGTAGTCGGGCGGCACAAAGTAGCCCTGATAGATGTGCGAGTCAACACGGATGCCGGGCCCGCCGGGCGGATGGTAGGAGGTGATGCGCCCGGGCGAAGGCGTAAACTTGAACGGGTCTTCGGCGTTGATGCGACACTCGATGGCATGCCCGCGCAGCACCACGTCGCGCTGGCGGATGCGCAATTTTTCACCCGCCGCGACGCGGATCTGCGCCTGCACCAGATCCAAGCCGGTGATCATTTCGGTGACCGGATGCTCGACCTGGATGCGTGTGTTCATTTCGATGAAAAAGAACTCTCCACCCTCGTACAGGAACTCGAACGTGCCGACGCCGCGATAGCCGATCTTGCGGCAGGCTTCGGCGCAGCGCTCGCCGATGCGGATGCGTTGCCGCTCGGTCATGCCCGGCGCGGGCGCCTCTTCGATTATTTTCTGGTGCCGGCGCTGCATGGAGCAGTCGCGCTCGCCCAGGTAGACGGCGTTCTTGTATTCGTCGGCGAGCACCTGGATCTCGACATGGCGCGGGTTTTCAAGGAACTTTTCCAGATACACCGCGGGATTGCCGAATGCGGCCTGCGCCTCCTGATGCGTCAGATTTACCGCCGCGAGCAGCGCCGCTTCGGTGTGCACTACGCGCATGCCGCGCCCGCCGCCGCCGCCCGCGGCCTTGATGATCACCGGATAGCCGACCTTGCGCGCGATCTTGAGGATTTCGTCGTTCTGTTCGGGCAAGGCCCCTTCGGCGCCGGGCACGCAGGGCACGCCCGCCTTGGCCATCGCCGCCTTGGCGCTGATCTTGTCACCCATCAGGCGTATCGTTTCGGGACGCGGACCGATGAAAACGAAGCCGCTTTTTTCGACGCGCTCGGCGAAGTCGGCGTTTTCCGAAAGAAAGCCGTACCCCGGATGAATGGCCTCGGAATCGGTCACCTCCGCCGCGCTGATGATCGCCGGAATATTGAGGTAGCTCGCCGAGGACTGCGCCGGACCGATGCATACCGACTCATCGGCGAGCTTGACGTACTTGGCCTCGCTGTCGGCCTCGGAATGCACCATGACGGTCTTGATACCCAGCTCGCGGCAGGCGCGCTGGATGCGCAGGGCGATCTCGCCGCGGTTGGCGATGAGGACTTTCTTAAACATCACGAAGAACGAAATCCGCGGGCGTGAGGGACGGATCGGTGGTAACCAGGCATCGGCGGCCAGTCGCAGCGCGCGCACCGAAGATTAGGGCGATCCCTCCCACGCCTCGTTCCTCGTGCCTCAATCTATGACCACCAGAGGCTCGCCATACTCGACCGGTTGGCCATTCTCGACGAGAATCGCCTTGATGACCCCGTCCTTGTCGCACTCGATCTCATTCAGCAGCTTCATCGCCTCGATGATGCAAATGGTGTCGCCCGACTTGACCGTGTCGCCCACTTCGACAAAAGTCTTGGCACCGGGAGAGGGCGAGCGGTAGAAAGTACCCACCATGGGTGACTTGACCACGTGACCTTGGGACGCGACAGCGGCAACCGCCGACGTCGGCGTCAATACGGGTGCTGGCGTTGGCGCTAGAGTCGGCGCGGGTGCCGAATAGGCGATGGCCGAGCCGCCGCTCTTGACGATCTTCACCTTTTCCTCGCCCTCGGTGACCTCCAGCTCGGAAATGCCCGATTCCTGCACCAGATCTATTAGTTTTTTCAGTTTGCGCAAATCCATGGCTGTTGCTCCTTACTGCGCGGTGCCAGCCCGGCGCGCCGGAATCCGCGAATGCCAGGGCCTAGGCCTGCTGCAGAATGAACTGTAGCGCCAGCTCGTAGCCGCGGCTGCCCAGGCCACAAATCGTTCCGACCGCCTGGTCGGAAAAATAGGAGTGGCGGCGAAACGGCTCGCGGGCGTGAATGTTGGATAGATGAACTTCGATGAACGGGATCGCCACTCCCGCCAAGGCGTCGCGCAGGGTGACGCTGGTATGGGTGAGGCCGGCGGGATTGATAATCAGATAGGCGACTTGCTCTTTCTTGGATTGTTGCACCCTGTCGATGAGTGCCCCCTCGTCATTGCTTTGAAAGCAGACCACGGTCGCGCCCGCCGCCTTGCCAAGCGCGATCAAGCGCCGATTGATAACGGCCAGGGTTTCGCGACCATAGATCTCCGGCTCGCGGGTACCTAACAGGTTCAGATTCGGCCCATGCAATACCAGTATTTTCTTCGGACCTCGCCTTGTGCGAGCTGCGGCTTGAGGCGCAACCGCGCTGGATATGTTTTTCGGCATATCTGCAAGTTTGCCGCAAATAGGTATTAATTGTCCAGTTTTTCGAAGGAGTTTGGAGAAATTAATTGAGTTTACAATGGGCTATCTAGAGAGTAATGGGACCAGCACCGCGCCCAACGAGGCTTCGGTCAGTGTCCCTGCGTGGGCGTGCGCCACTTTTCCAGCTCGGTCGAGGACTACGGTAAAGGGTAGCACCTCAGTGCGATTACCCAAGTCCTTGGCCATGCTAAGGGTTTCCACTCCGCCGATGAGCAGAACATAGTCAATGCGCAACTCCTTTGCGTAATCTCGTACTTTATCAACATTATCCAAGGCGATGCCTACAATTTTAACTCCATTAGACGCATATTTGACTTGTACTTTCATCAGTGCCGGGATTTCCTCCCGGCAGGGCGCGCACCAGGTCGCCCAGAAATTTACCACCAACACCTTGCCGCGCCATTGCGCAAGCGTCTGTGGCTTGCCGCTCAAGTCGGGCAGCGATGTCGACATAAGCCTCTGGGCGGCGCCTTCGGCCGCCGGGGAGATCAGGCCCCCCAGGTTGAAATAGAAGCCGGCAAGGCCGGCCAGTGCCGCCACCACCAGGAATACGCCGGCTTGGATCCGCCTATTCACCGCCGGCGACTAAGGTCCGGACCGCATCCAGGCCGGCACGCGCGATCGGACGACCGGAGGGGGAAGTCTTCACGCTGCGGCGCTCATCGTCGGGACAGTAGACAGCGACCCGGACCGGTGTGCCCTCCCAGTCCATGGACAGCACGCTTACTGCCCGCTCCTGATTCCCGCTGTAGTGCCGCAATTCCGAGGTTTGGTAGGGGATATTGCGGTTGAGCAGAAAAATCTCCAGATCCTTGCCGCTGTCGGCAAATACCTGGAGGTCGATGTCGGCATAGCGCCCGGCCGTGCCCTTCAATACCGGGCCGGTGAGGTAGGGCTTGAAATCGGCGAGTTGCTCCATCGCCGCCAGCGCTTGGCTACGCAAAAAACGGACCCGCTCGCGTTGCTCCTCGCCTTGGTACAGCGATTGGTACAGGCGCAACTCGGTCTCGATCTCGTCGTTAGCGGGCAAGGACTGGGTGTCGCCGACGCCGAGTTGGCGCGCCGCCTTGCGTTTGGCCATGGCGAAATCCTCGATGCCATTTTCAGCCATGATGCGAGCCGCAACCGCGGCGATCCGGGTGCGCATGTTTTGTTGCTTGGGCTTCTGTTCCTTGGGCATGGCAGCGCTCCACGCGTAAGCGGAAAGGAATAATAGCGCAGCGGGGCGGCAACCGAAATACGGTAAACTCGCGAGCAGCGTCATTCCGTTGCCGCAGGCCGGAAAATCTGCCTGCAATAAAAGCGGATTCCCCGCTTCTACGGGATGACAGATCCGGCAAGAAACCAACGACCCCGTCCATGCATATCCACATCCTCGGCATCTGCGGCACCTTCATGGGCGGCATCGCCGCGATCGCGCGCCAGGCGGGCCACAAGGTCACCGGCTGCGATGCCAACGTCTATCCGCCCATGAGCAACCAACTCGAGGCCCAGGGCATAGACCTGATTGAAGGTTACGACAGCGAGCAAATCCGGATAAGTCCTGATTTGTGGGTGATCGGCAACGTCGCCACCCGCGGTACCCCTTTGGTAGAAGAAATCCTCGATCGCGACGAGCCCTATGTCTCCGGTCCGCAATGGCTCGCGGATAACGTTTTGCGTAATAAGTGGGTGCTCGCAGTCGCCGGTACCCACGGCAAAACAAGCACGTCCTCGATGCTCGCCTGGATCCTTGAGGCGGCCGGCAAAAGGCCTGGTTTTCTCATAGGTGGCGTCCCACAAGACTTCGGTACCTCCGCCCGCCTGACCGATTCCCCATTTTTTGTGATCGAGGCTGACGAGTACGATACGGCATTTTTCGACAAGCGCTCCAAATTCGTGCATTACCGTCCAAAAACAGCAGTTTTGAATAACATTGAGTTTGATCATGCAGACATCTTTGATGATCTTGCTGCGATCGAACAACAATTTCATCATTTCGTTCGAATTGTTCCGAAGTCGGGCCTGCTTGTCGTCAACGGCGCTGATCAGGCTCTGGCGCGGGTGTTGAAGCTGGGCCACTGGACTCCAGTAGAGTACTTCGGCGTCAGCGGCGGTTGGCAAGCCGAGCCGCTGGACGCCGAGGCCTTCCGTGTCAGCCTCGCCGGGCAAGAGCAGGGCAGGGTGCGCTGGGAACTACTGGGTCAGCATAACCGGACCAATGCGCTTGCGGCGATCGCCGCCGCCCGTCATGTTGGAGTGCGCGCTGGCGCAGCCTGCGAAGCGCTGGGCCGTTTCGGCAGCGTCAAACGCCGTATGGAGCTGCTCGGAACAGCGGCTGGCGTCGCGGTGTATGACGACTTCGCCCACCATCCCACGGCGATCGCCACCACGGTGGCCGGCCTGCGGCAAAAGGTAGGCAAAGCGCGTATCCTCGCCGTGCTCGAACCGCGCTCCAACACCATGAAACTCGGGGTCATGAAGGAAGCGCTTCCCGGCAGCCTCGCCGAGGCCGATCTGGTGTACTGCTACCGCGCCAACCTGGGATGGAATCCAGCGGACGCGCTCGCTCCACTGGGCGCCAAGGCGGTCTGCCATGACAATCTCGACGCCCTGGTTACCGCAATCGCCGCTGAAGCCAAGCCCGGGGACCAAGTGCTGGTTATGTCCAACGGCGGTTTCGGCGGCATTCATCAGAAACTGCTCGATCGGCTGAATGCGGCTATCGCATTGCCAAAACGTTCGCCGACGGCCCAGTGATCGACCTAGCATCACTCCGAATCGCTGATCTACCTGTACGGCTTCAACAGTTCGCCGGGCTTGCACAAGGTTCAGGTACTGAAACGCTACATGGAGGAGCGCGACCTGGGCGATCAACCTAGCAGCCTGTCGGCTAAGTCCGACAGGCTGCTAGGTCGCATCCCAGTTTGGCCAAGTTTTGCATCGTGTACTCTCTCAGCCGCGGCAGGGACATGGCCGGACGCGCCCGGAATATGCGCGCCGGTCCGTCGGCGCGGCGAAGCGCGGCTAGCGTATAATTTCAAGCTGCTGCGTTAAATCGGACGCAGCGCAAGCGCCAGGCCCCTCAACCTGCCCGTCAAGTTCGGCGGCGGCGCTCGACCAACCCAATTCCTTCGGCCCTGATCCCATGAACGTGCTGTACGAAGAGACCGGCTCATTCAAGGTCGGCAGCGTGCTCGCCGAAAGCGATGCGTCGGTGCAGGTGGAGGCGCCGCACGGCAAGAGGAGCAAGATCAAGGCGGCAAGCGTGTTGTTGCGCTTCGAACTACCGCCGCTCGCCCGATTCATGGACAAGGCCGAAGCGCTCGCCGCCGAGATCGACACCGATTTCCTGTGGCAATGCTGCGGCGAAGCGGAGTTCGGTTTCGCCGACCTGGCGCGCGAGTATTGCGGCCATGCGCCCAATTCGCTGGAGGCCGCAGCCATCCTGATCAAGCTGCAATCGGCGCCAATGTATTTCTACCGCAAAGGCAAGGGCCGCTTTCGCGCCGCGCCCGCCGACACGCTTAAGGCAGCGCTTGCGGGCGTTGAAAGAAAGCGAGCGCAGGAGGCCCAGATCCGGGCATGGGCGGACGAACTACGGCGCGGCGCCGTGCCCGAAGCGCTGCAGGTCATGCTGCCGCAATTGTTGTACCGGCCCGATCGCAATCGCATCGAGACCAAAGCCCTGGAACTGGCCTGCGAAACGAGCGGGCTGTCGGCCGCGAAGCTCTTCGAGCGCGCCGGCGCATTGCCCTCCAGCCACGACTACCATCTGGGGGCGTTTCTATTCGAATACTTCCCGCGCGATAGCGGGGTGTTCGAGAGCATCGCCGCGGACGAGCCGCCCAGCCTGCCCTTGGCCGAAGTCGCGGCGTTCAGCCTGGACGACGCCAGCACCACCGAAATCGACGATGCATTTTCCCTTACACGGCTTGCCAACGGCCGCTATCGCGTCGGCATTCATATCGCCGTACCGGCACTGGGTTTCGCGCCCGGATCCGCGCTGGACAAGATCGCGCGCGCGCGTCTGTCCACCGCCTACATTCCGGGCCGGAAGATCACCATGCTGCCACCGCGGGTGATCGAACGTTACACCCTCGCCGAGGGTCGCGAATGCCCGGCGGTGTCGCTGTACCTGGATATCAACCCCTTGTCGCATATAGTGGAGAGGCAGGAAACCCGCGTCGAGCGGGTGAAAATCGCCGCCAATCTGCGCCATCATCAGGTAGAGGCGCTGGACGCAGCATTCCTCGCCGGGGAGGAGCGCGGTGAGCTGCCGTTCGAGGCCGAGTTGTTTTTCCTGTGGCGGCTCGCGCTCGAGCTGGAAGCAGCGCGCGGCAAGCCCGCGACGCAGCAGGACCGCATCGACTACAACTTCTACGTCGAGAATGAGCGCGTCAGCATTGTCGAACGCAGACGCGGCGCACCGCTGGACAAGCTGGTATCGGAACTGATGATCAGCGCCAACAATAACTGGGGCAGACTGCTCGCCGACCGCGGCGTGCCCGCCATCTACCGGGCCCAATCCGACGGCAAGGTCCGCATGACCACCGTGCCCTCCCCGCACCAGGGTCTGGGCGTGTCACATTATGTTTGGGCGAGTTCGCCGCTGCGCCGCTACATCGACCTGTTAAATCAGTGGCAACTGCTCGCCTGCCTCTCGGGCACGGCGCCGCCGTACGGGAAAAATTCCGCCGATCTACTCGCGGCGATGCGCGAGTTTGAACTGACCTACGCGGCCTACGATCAGTTCCAGGGGAAAATGGAACATTATTGGTGCTTGCGCTGGCTGCTGCAGGAGCAGGTGACGCTGTCAACGGCACAGGTGCTGCGCGATAATTTGGTCAAGTTCGAAGGAATTCCGCTGTATGTGCGCGTGCCCTCGCTGCCGCAGTTGGAGATCGGCAGCCGGGTGCTGCTCGACATCGAGGGGATCGATTTGATTGATAATTCGGTCAAAACCCGATACAGGGGACCGGCTGAGGGCTAGGGGCCGATTAGCCATTCAGCGCATGGGCGCGTTGGGTAGCGAGCGAGAACAGGTCGAAGCAGATCGTTGTGCCGGTTCGCGTTCGCGACCCCGGAATTTTTGTCACGCCGTATCCGAAAGGCCCTAAGCAATAGTTAAGATAAATTCTCTCGAAAAGCATAAAATACTTTGATTTTAAGAGTTTTTGAGGTCTGATTGCACAGCGTTTATCCGCCCGGTTCCGTGCGTCTGCGCTGGCCTGAATTCATGGCTGGCATGGATCCATCATCGCGCAGTTTCACCTTCGCGCTGGGTCTGTCCATCGTGCTGCACGCTGTAGCGCTGTCCATCCATTTCAAGCTGCCCGGCATCATTGTCGACAGGTATGCATCCCCGGCGCTGGAGGTGGTGCTGGTCAACAGCAAGACCCGCGCGAAGCCGGCCAAGGCTGACGTGCTGGCGCAGGCTAATCTCGACGGGGGCGGCAATACCGACGAGAACCGCCGCGCCAAGACGCCGCTTCCGGTGCTGAAAGAGGCCGAGTCCGGCGCCGATGCCAAACGCGCGGTGCGCCGAGTGCGGGAACTGGAGGCGCAACAACTGAAGATAATGACCCAGTTGCAGGCGGCGAAAAGCGTGACCGCCGCCGAGCAGCCCAAAGCGGCGTCCGCGGCGCAGGCGCCGCAGCCCCAGGTGTCGGGCCAGGATCTCGCTGTCAGCGCGCTCGCGATCGCTCGCATGGAAGCGCAGATCTCGCGTCGGCTCGAGGAATACAACAAGCGCCCGCGAAAGGCGTTCATAGGCTCGCGCGCGCAGGAATACCGCTTTGCGCAATACGTCGAGGACTGGCGCCTCAAGGTCGAACGCATCGGCAATCTGAACTATCCGGACAGCGCGCGTGGCCGGCTCTATGGCAGCCTGGTGCTCAGCGTTTCGATCAAGGCCGATGGCAGCTTGGAGGCAGTCGAAGTGCAGCGTTCCTCCGGACACCAGATTCTCGACCGCGCTGCCGAGCGGATTGTAAAAATGGCTTCGCCTTACGCCGGCTTCCCCTCCAACATCAGGCGCGACACGGACATTCTCGTCATCACCCGTACCTGGACATTCGCGCCGGGTGACAAACTGTTTGGAGAGTGATTCTCCACTATGCCCGACCGATACGCCGTCATCGGCAACCCCGTAGCGCACAGCAAGTCGCCGCAGATCCACGCCGAGTTTGCGCACCAGACCGGGCAGGACCTGGCCTATGAGCGGCTGCTCGCGCCGACCGACGCGTTCATCGCGACCGCCAACGCGTTCCGCGCCGGCGGCGGGCGCGGTCTAAACGTGACGCTGCCGTTCAAGGGCGAGGCGTTCCGCTACGCCGGCCGGCTATCGGAGAGCGCCCGCGCGGCACAGGCGGTGAACACGCTCAAGTTCGAAGGCGATGCAACGGTTGGCGACAACACCGACGGCGCTGGACTGGTGAACGACCTCGAGCGAAATCTCGGCCGCGCTGTCGCCGGCGCTCGCGTACTTCTGCTCGGTGCAGGCGGTGCGGCGCGCGGCGTGATCAGGCCCCTGATCGAGCGGCAGCCGGCGCAGTTGGTAATCGCCAATCGCACACTCGCCAAGGCGCAATTGCTTGCGCAAAGCTTTCGCGGCGGCATCGAGGCCAGCGCCTATGCGGCGCTCGCCGGCAGGCAGTTCGATCTCGTCGTCAACGCCACCTCGGCGAGCCTGACCGGGGAGTTGCCGCCGTTGCCGCCGGGCGTGTTCGCGCGCGGCGCGCTGGCCTATGACATGATGTACGGCATGGATGAAACGCCCTTCCTTGCGTTTGCGCGCGCCGAGGGCACGGCGACGCTCGCAGACGGCCTGGGCATGCTGGTGGAGCAGGCGGCGGAATCATTCTTTATCTGGCGCGGCGTGCGTCCGGACACCGCGCCGGTACTGAAGCTGCTCCGGCAAGCGACCGCTTGAGCATGGCCCGCGCGATCAAGCGTGCCATGATGCGGCTGTGGCGGGCGTTCTGCTACACGCTGGGCCTCTTGTTCGTCGCCCTGCTGCTGCACCAGAGCTGGTTCGCCGCGCACATCTGGTACTGGGCAGGGCATAATCCAGAGAGCACCAGCTTCATGCAAGCGCGCCTGGAGCGCCTGCGCGAAAAAGATCCCAAGGCGAACCTGAAGCAGCATTGGACAAGTTACGCGCGCATTTCCGACGAGCTGAAGCGCGCGGTGATCGTGGCCGAGGACGCCAAGTTCTCCGAGCACGATGGCTTCGACTGGGTCGGCATCCAGAAAGCGCTGGAGAAAAACCAGAGGAAGGGAAAAGTGGTCGCCGGCGGCTCCACTATCAGCCAGCAACTGGCCAAGAATCTATTCCTCTCCGGCGAGAAAAACCTGTGGCGCAAAGGGCAGGAAGCCGTCATCACCTGGATGCTGGAGATGCTGATGGATAAGGAGCGCATTCTGGAGATCTATCTGAATGTCGCCGAGTGGGGCAATGGCGTCTTCGGCGCCGAAGACGCGGCGCGGCATTATTACAATGTCGGCGCGGCCAGCCTGAACGCCGACCAGGCGGCACGGCTGGCGGCGATG
This sequence comes from Betaproteobacteria bacterium, assembly GCA_016234705.1. GTDB lineage: Bacteria > Pseudomonadota > Gammaproteobacteria > Burkholderiales > SG8-39 > 2-12-FULL-64-23. The sequence goes on from JACRAS010000218.1 coordinate 40,776, forward strand.
CTGCCACGGCCGCTTTACTACGAGCGCAACCGCGACTCTGAATACCTGCTGCGCTACAGTGAAACCATACGCGCGCGCATGCCCTCGGCCCAGCTACCGTAAGCCATTTTGTACATAGCGATTCAAATCTCGCCTTCGTTGATGCAGAGTTGCGATCTTGTATAACCCCCCGCATTGTCCTTGTTTTTAACCATAGCCGTGTCTTCTGTTCGGATGCGCTTTTCATCCGAACAGAAGACACGGTTAGCCGAACTTAGCGGATTCGCGGGGTACGAGTTGATTAAGTGATTGATTCTTCACGTGGTGACACCCAAATGTCTGCACTACACGGCTGAGGCGCGGGTGACCTCCTCGGCAGTGATTTTCGGTGGGGCCTGAGCCGG
>JACRAS010000221.1 GCA_016234705.1 Betaproteobacteria bacterium
GCGGCAAGGTGACCACGCCCGTGCACGTCGTCGACAAGGCGACCAAGCTCGAGTCGATTTTTGACCGCATCCACCTGATCGATACCCGCTTCGAGGTGCTCAAGCGCGACGCCGAGATCGAGCTGCTCAAGAGCACCGCCGCGCTGCAGCAGCAGGGACTGGACGATTTGTCACTGCGCGAGCGCGGCAATCAGCTGGAACAGGCCTACAAATCGCGCTTGCGCCAGTTCGACCAGGACCGCGAGTTTCTGCGCAAGTGCAACATCGGCGGCGAATTCATGCCGCCCGAAGCGCAGGAGCACGTCAAGAAAATCGCCGGCTACAAGTGGCTGGACCAGTCGGGCAATACCGCCCATTTTCTTACCGACGACGAAATCGAGAACCTCAGCATCCCGCGCGGCACGTTGACGGCAAAGGAGCGCGAGATCATCAATTACCACATCGTGGCCACCATCAAAATGTTGGAGGCGCTGCCCTGGCCCAAACATCTGCGGCACGTGCCGGAATACGCCGGCGGGCATCACGAGCGCATGGACGGAAAAGGCTATCCGCGCGGCCTCACGCGCGAGCAGATGTCGGTGCAGGCGCGCGTCATGGGCATCGCCGACATCTTCGAAGCGCTCACCGCCAGGGACCGTCCCTACAAGAAGGGCAAGACATTGACCGAGTCCCTGCAAATCCTGGGCAAGTTCAAGGAGGGCGGCCACATCGATCCCGATTTGTTCGACGTGTTCATCCGGCGCAAGGTATACCTGCGCTACGCCGAACAGTTCCTTGATGCGAACCAGATCGACCGCGTCGACGAGACAAAGATTCCCGGTTATAGCCCCTGAGGCGAGCGCGGCGCCAGGCTGTCCGGGAGCGGTCTCAGGTCCTGGGGGAAGGACCCCGGGTCACATAGACGATCAGACCTTCGGTGGCCATGTCGATGAATTTTTCATCGTAGCCCATTTCCTTGAGTTCCCAGCGGAACTCATTGCCCAGTTTGGCCTTTTTGTACCAGCCGAGCTTGTTTTCCCGGTTGAATTCGGCCGCGCGGGTAAAAGCTTCTTCGAGAATGCCGGACAGGCGCTTTTGCGACACCATCTGGGCGGGATTGTTGGCGATCGCGGGCGGATAGCGCTTGGCCACGTCTCGGGCCAGGCTCTTGGCAAATTCAGTGACCTTACGTGTGGAAAAAAACTCTAGGATCATGATGCTCCCACGGAAGATGACCAAGTAAGGACCCAGCGCAAATTATACCAGCCCGGTCCGTGCGCAAGAAGCGTGAATTACGCAGCATCCGTGACTTACGCACGCCAAGAGCAAAAGCGCATGCTGCATGATCTGCGTTTGAATATATGGAATGATGCGGACGCGCGCTCCTGTTTTCGCCGGCGCAGGAAGCATTGCGGCCGATACTGAAGGAAATGGCTTGATCAGAATTTTCATTGGGTTCGATCCGCGCGAGGCGGTTGCTTACAGCGTGCTTGCGCACAGCATCCGGGCGCGCGCCAGCGTGCCGGTCGCCATCGCGCCGCTGGCCTTGTCACAACTGAGCCAGGTGCTGACGCGCGAACGCCACGCGCTGCAATCGACCGATTTTTCTTTTTCCCGCTTCCTCACGCCCTATTTATCCGGCTACGCGGGGTGGAGCCTGTTCATGGACTGCGACATGCTGATGCGAGACGACGTCGCCAAGCTGTGGGATCTGCGCGATGAGCGATACGCCGTGCAGGTGGTCAAGCATGATCACAAACCCAGGGAAACCACGAAGTTTCTCGGCGCGGCGCAGACTGCATACGCAAAGAAAAACTGGTCGAGCGTGATGCTGTTCAATAACGCCAAGTGCAGAACGCTGGCGCCGGGCTACGTCAATACCGCCGGCGGCTTGGAACTGCATCAGTTCAAGTGGCTGGAGAGCGACGCTCTGATCGGCGAGTTGCCGCACCGCTGGAACTATTTGGTGGGCTATGATGCCCCCAGCGAGGATATTTCCCTCGCGCACTACACCATCGGCGGCCCTTACTTTCCCGAATACGCAGACTGTCCCCTGGCCGACGAGTGGCGTGCCGAGCGCGACGCCATGCTCTATGCGGCTTCGCGGCGTTAAACGCGCGGTTTGGCTAGAGATCGGGACGTGTTACAAAGGCTGAAGAATTGGCTCGCGGGAACCGGCGCTCGACGGCGCGGCAAGGCGCCTGGCGCCGTAACGCTGGCGGTGCCCGGGGCAAACACGCCGCTCGAAATAGCACTGTCCGCCTGTCCCGACGACGCAGATCTGAATTACCGCGTGGGCCTCATCCATCTCGCCGAAGGCGATGCGGCCGGGGCGCTGGACTATTTTCATCTGGCGTTGCACTACGCCCCGCACTTGTTTCCTGCCTGCGCAGCGCGGGTGCGGGCGCTGCTTGCTTTGGGCAGGTCGCCCGAGGAGGTTGGCGCGTACCGCGAGTTCCTGCGGACCAATCCGGGCCACCCTGGCGCGGCATACGCGCTCGCCGTTTGGCACCACGCCCGGGGCGAGCATGGGTCGGCGCTCGAGCTTCTGCGTCCCCTGGCGGATCGGCGCCCGCCGAACCGGGATGCCTGTAACCTGCTTGGCCTGATCCTCGGGCGTGAGTTCGGCCAGTTCGAGGAAGGGGAGCGTTTGCTGCGGCTGGCCCTGGAACCGGACCCGCTCTGGCCGGTGGCGCTCAGCAACCTGGGCTGGATCCTGCTGGAAAAGGGCGACTATGTGCAAGGTCTGAAATTGCTGGACTCAGCTCTGGAGCGCGATCCGGATGATCACGAGACGCGCCTCGTGCGCAGCTACATGAACCTCAAGCGCGGTGAATTCGAACAAGGCTGGCGCGATTATGAAGCGCGGCATGATAGCCGCTTCGCGATGCGTCGGCCCGTTCACTTTCCGCAATGGGACGGCGCGCGGGTCGGCGGGAAGACCTTGCTTATCTACGGTGAACAGGGCTTTGGCGATCAGATCATGTTTGCGTCCTGTTTCCACGAGGCGATCGAGCGCGCCGGGCGTTGCATCATCGAGTGCGATCCCAGGCTGGTGGCGCTGTTCCGGCGCTCCTTTCCAACCGCGGTCATTGAGGCAAGCGCGCCCTCGGGGGAGCGCGCGGCCTGGACTGCGAACGCGCAAGCCGTCGACTGCCAGATTCCGATGGGCAGCCTGCCGGGGTTCTTCCGCAAACGCTGGGAGGAATTTCCGCGCCATGCAGGCTACTTGCGCGCCGCGCCCGAGCGCGTTGCGTACTGGCGCGCCAGACTCGATGCCCTTGGGCCCGGACCAAAAATCGGATTGTCCTGGCGCGGCGGGATAGCCGTCACGCGCCGGCATTTGCGTTCCCTGGCGCTGGAACAGTTCCTGCCGCTGCTGCGCCTGCCGGCCAGGTTTGTCAGCTTGCAGTATGGCAACTGCTCCGACGATCTGGATACGCTGCGCCGGAGCCACGCTGTGATCCTGCCGCACTGGCAAGACGCGATCGAAGACTACGACGAAACTGCGGCATTGGTTTGCGCGCTTGATCTTGTGATCAGCGTATGCACCGCGGTCATCCATCTGACGGGCGCCCTGGGCAAGCCCGTCTGGGTCCTGGTTCCGGCGGTAGCGGAATGGCGCTATCTTGACCGGGGTGAGAAACTGCCCTGGTACCCAAGCTCGCGCCTGTTTCGCCAAACGGAATCAGGACGATGGCAGGATGTAATCGGGCAAATTACCGAACAAATTGACCGATTGCCTGACAGCCTGTTGAAAAACTCATAGGATAAGCGATTGTCTGCAGAAGCTGCACTTGCTCCTGCTCTCGATCGCGCTGATCTGGTGGACGCACAACGGGGAGTCCGCCCTTTTTCGACACCCTCCTGAAGTGATCGATCCATATTCCATGTGACGTTTATTGTCATTTAGTGCCCCGCGCGGGAACCGAATTGAGCTGCCAAGCGCAGATCGAATATGGAGTCACAGGCAATATTGGGTAATTTCTTGCAGTTCGGCCGTTTTCTGAATTGTGCTTATTCGATAACCATCAGCATGACCCCGACCTGCAGCAGGCTGGCGGGCGCGCTCACCTATGGGTGCGCCGGCACGCCGACGAAGTACCTGCCAGCGACCTGTGAGAACCGATTTCCCGCAAATCGGACATCCGCACGCACCAATAGAGTCGGTCCACGTCGAATATTGGCATACAACTTGCTTTGATAAACCTACAGCGGCGAACGGTCGCTGCAATTTTTTGGGGGATTTTGGTATGAAAGCAATGCAAAAGGGCTTTACCCTGATTGAATTGATGATCGTGGTGGCGATTATCGGAATTCTGGCCGCGGTGGCATTGCCGGCCTATCAGGATTACACCGTTCGCGCCAAGGTGTCGGAACTGATGCTCGCGGCGAGTGGCGTACGCACCGCCATCTCGGAGAAATTCCAGACCGACCCGAGCAACACGGTTTGCGCCGGCGGCGGAGCGACCATTCCGGTGGTGGGCAAGATCGCGACCGCCACGGTGACCGATGCCGGCTTGGTGACGGTTACCGGTAGCACAGCCTCGACCAGCGTGGGCCAGGGCGTGACCATCACCATGACGCCGACCTACAGCACGGCGACGGGCACGATCACTTGGGCGTGTGCCGGAACGCCGACGAAGTACCTGCCAGCGACCTGCCGTTAAGCAACCGGTCTGTTCCGAAAGCCCCTTTGCAAAGGGGCTTTTTTTATTTCAGGCGATAAAAATCCGTCGATCAAGCAAAAAAGCTGACCGGCTGTGACGCTATTAGTCAGATACCGCTTTTTCTTGTATTGCGCGATAAATCGCTTGCCGGTCTGGTTTCGGGCAGAATAAGCAAAATTGCGCAGGCCGGATTCTGGCATATAGCTTGCTTTCGCAAGGACACGGCGGCAAGTCGTCGCCGCAAATTTTTAGGGGGTTTGGGTATGAAAGCAATCCAAAAGGGTTTTACCCTGATTGAATTGATGATCGTGGTGGCGATCATCGGAATTCTGGCCGCGGTGGCATTGCCGGCCTATCAGGACTACACCGTTCGCGCCAAGGTGTCGGAACTGATGCTCGCGGCCAGTGGCGTACGCACAGCCATTTCGGAGAAATTTCAGACCGACCCGAGCAACACGGCCTGCGCCGGCGGCGGGGCGACCATTCCGGTGGTGGGCAAGATCGCGACTGCGACGGTAACCGATGACGGCATTGTCACGGTCACGGGTAGCACGGCCTCGACCAGCGTAGGCCAGGCGGTGACCATTACCGTGACCCCGACCTACAGTACGCTGACGGGTACGATCACCTGGTCCTGCGTCGGTTCGCCGTCGAAATACATGCCCGCCACCTGCCGTTAAGGAGCTGTTGCAAATGAGGGGACACGTCCCCTTATACGCCTCCCTAATTTAGAGATTGTTCCAGTCATTCTGAACCGGCCTCTAAGCGAACGGCGGCCCCGAAAAACCCCTCTGCGGAGGGGTTTTTCGTTTCAAGCGCCTGCGCGGGCGGGCAGCGCTCTGGAAAAGTCGCCGGCGACTTACGCGGCTTGTGTGTTTCCGCTATCCTTGAACACTAGGTACTGCGTCCGCCAGATCCTCGCGACCGGACCCGGCTAAACAATGAGAATGTTGTTCAAATCGCTGTTGCGCAATATCGGGCGTGCTTCCCCGAAGGCGGCCGCGCGCGCGCTCACGCCGGCGGAACTGATGGCCGAGGCGCGCGCGCGATTCGACGCCAACGATCTGGTCAGGGCGCAATTGCTGTTCGAAGACGTGCTGGAGCTCGATCCCGGGCATGCGGATGCGCTGCATTTCCTGGGGCTGACGGGGCATCGTGTTCGCGATCTTGGTTTTGCCATGGAGTATTTCGAGCGCTCCATCGAGGCCCGCCCCAAGGACGCGGTGTTCCACAACAATCTTGGCAGCGTTCTCGTCCAGGCCGGGCGGACGGAAGAGGCGGCCGTTTTTTTCCGCAAGGCCCTGGAGATAGACCCGAACCTGAACATCGCCCGCATCAATCTGATTTATGTGATGGTATTGCTCGAAAACGCGCGGCCGGAGGATGTGTATGCCGAGCATGTCGCCTGGGCGAAAATCCATGCCGACCCGTTGCTGGCACAGGCCAAGCCCCACGACAATTCGCGCGATCCGGAGCGGCGCCTGCGCATCGCTTACCTCTCGGCCGATTTTCGCAAGCATGCGTTGACCTATTTCATCGAGCCGGCGCTGGCGCAGCGCGACAGCGCCGCGTTCGAAGTATTCTGCTATCACAGCGGCCGTATCGTCGACGACGTGACCCGGCGCCTGGCGCGGTACGCCGATCACTGGCATGAGATCATCGATCTGGACGACGAGCAGGCGGCCGAACTGATCCGCGGCGACGGCATTGATGTCCTGGTCGATCTGTCCGGCCACCTGCGCGATAACCGCCTGTTGGTGTTTGCGCGCAAACCTGCGCCGATTCAGGTGACCTATCTCGCTTACCCCAATACCACCGGCATGAGCGCCATGGACTACCGCATTAGCGACGCGGTTTGCGATCCGCCTGGCGCGACCGAGCGCTATTACCGCGAAACGCTGATACGCCTGCCGCGCTGCATGTGGTGCTACCAACCGCGCGAAGACATGCCGGCGGTATCCCCATCCCCGGCGCACCAGAGCGGCAGGGTGACCTTTGCCTCCATGAACGGGGCAAACAAGGTGACCGCGCGCATGTTGTCTCTATGGGCGCGCATACTGGGGGAGGTCCCTGGCTCGCGCATCGTGCTCACGACCGTGCCCGAACAAGGGCGCGAGCGCATACGCGATGCCCTGACGCAGGCCGGAGTCGCCGAAGCGCGCATCAGCATGCACGATCGATTGCCGACCGAAGACTTCTGGGCGCTCTACGCGGGGATCGACATCATGCTCGACACCTTCCCCATGAACGGCGGCACCACCACCTGCGAAGCGCTCTGGCTGGGCGTGCCGGTGGTCACGCGCAGCGGCGATATTTTCCAGTCGCGCGCCGGACTGAGCATACTGGGCAGCATGGGACTGGATGAACTGGTTGCGCGGAGCGACGAAGAGTACGTGCGCATCGCGGTCGCGCTGGCCCACGATCACACGCGTCTGGCGGCATTGCGCGCCGGCCTGCGCGAGCGCATGCGCGCATCGCCGCTTACCGACGGCCGCTCCTATGCGCGCGCGCTGGAGGCGGCCTACCGCGGAATATGGCGCACGTGGTGCAGCCGTTCGCCGCGGTGAGCGTGCCGGGCAGCGCTGAAATTGCGGTGCAGCCAAGCTGATGCTGGCGCGCATGCTTGCCGGGCTGCTACCGCTGCGCGGAAGGTCTGCGGCAGGTTGCTATCGCCGCGCCACCGCGGCGCGCGAGCGCGGCGATTGGACGCGGGCAATCGGCTGGTATCGGCGCGCGCTCGTTGCCGAGCCCGATCATGCCGAGGCCCACAACGACCTTGGAATCGCGCTGTGCGCGGTGAAGGATTACGCCGGCGCGCGCGCCGCATTTGCGCAGGCGCTGGCGTTGCGCGGCGAATTCATACCGGCGCGGGTGAACCTTGGTCAACTGCTGCAATCGGAATTCCGCGACTACCGCCAGGCCGCCGCGCACTACCGGGCGGCTCTCGCGGCCGATCCGGGACAGGGCCAGGCGAGGAACAATCTGGCGCTGACGCTGTACGAGCGCGGACTGGTCGGGGAGGCGATCGCGTGCCTGCGCGAGACGCTGCAACGCGCACCCGACGATGCGCTGGCGCATGAATTCATGCTGTTCATGTCCAATGCACTGCCGCAGCGCGATCCGGACGAATGGTATGCCGAGCATCGCCTGTGGGGACAGCGGCACGCGGATGGGCTGCCGCGCTATGCGCACGCGCCCGCCGGGCCCGCGCGCCGCCTGCGCATCGGCTATGTCTCCGCGGACCTGCGCGAGCATGCGACGGCGGGCTTCCTCCGCTCGATCCTTGCCCGCCACGACCCTGAAACCTTCGACATATTCTGTTACAGCAATTCGGACGAGGCCGATGCGCTGACGCAGAACCTGCAGCGTCAGGCGCATTGCTGGCGCGCCATCGCCGGCGTCGACGACGCGCGCGCGGCGCAGCTTATCCATGCCGACGCGATAAACATTCTGGTAGACCTGTCGGGACATACCCGCGGCAACCGGCTGGGCGTATTCGCGCGCAAACCTGCGCCGGTACAAATCGGCTATCTCGGCTATCTGAACACCTCCGGCATGGCGGCGATGGATTGCCGCATCACCGATGCCAACGCCGACCCGCCGGGCGTGAGCGACCGCCTGCATAGCGAAACCCTGCTGCGCCTGCCGCAGACGCTATGGTGCTACCAGCCGCCCGAGGACGCGCCGAGCGTCACCTCGCTTCCCGCGCAGCGCAACGGCTACATCACCTTCGGCTCGTTCAATCACGTCGCCAAGTTGAACGAGCGGGTGCTGGATCTGTGGGCCGAGCTCCTCTCCCGTCTGCCCAGCTCACGCCTGCAGGTGATGGCCTTACCCGACGAGGAGACCGCCGCCCGAATCCGCGCTGCCCTGGAGAAACACGGCATCGATGCCGCGCGCATCCGCACGCTGCCGCGAATGGCGCGCGGGCAATACTGGCGCGGGTTCAGTGAGGTCGATATCGCGCTCGATCCTTTTCCCTATACCGGAGGGGCCACCACCTGCGATTCCCTGTGGATGGGCCTGCCGGTGGTTACACTCGCCGGCAGCTTCGGTTTTGAGCGCTCAGCTGCCACCGTCCTGGTCAACGCGGGCCTGGCGGAACTCGTCGCAACCGACGAGCGGCAATATCTCGAGATTGCCGTGGGGCTCGCAAACGCGGCGCCGGCACTGGCCGGGTTGCGCGGCGGCATGCGTGAACGCCTCGGGCGCTCGCCGCTGCTGGACGCTCCGCGTTTCGTCGAGGCGCTGGAGCGGTTGTACCGCGGGGCGTGGCAGCGCGCCGTTGGCGCGAAAGAGGCATGGTGTTAAAGGGTTTTCTGCAGGCGCTCAAGCGCCGGTCTTCAGCGGAGTCGGGGGCGGAGGACGCCGGCGCGGCCGGGCAGCACGTCGATCAAGCGCTGCAACGCTATCAAGGCGGCGATAGAGCGGCGGCCGAGGCGTTATGTCGCGCGGCGCTGGCGCTGGATCAGCGCCAGGCGCCTGCGTGGAGCCTGCTTGCCCGCATCGCCCTGGATGAGAAACAGCCGGAGCGTGCGCTCGAATACTATGCGCACATCCTCGCCATCCACCCGGACGAACCCGACTATCTGGTCGATGCGGCCGAAGTCAACCGCCGCGCCGGACATCTTGGCCGGGCGCTGGAATTGAGCGGGCGGGCGCTGACGCTGCGGCCGCAGGACAGCCGCGCGTGGCAGGTGAGGGGCAGTGCTCTGGAGGAGATGGACCGGCTGGACGAGGCATTGGATTGCCTGCGCCGTGAACTCGAGCTCAAGCCGGACAATATCGATGGCCACTCCAATTTGCTGTTCCTGCTGAGCCGTGCCGATTTGCTGCCGCCGCGGCAAGTGGCGGCGGAATACCGCCGCTGGGGTGAGTTGTATGCCGACCCTTTGTCGGCCGCGGCGGCACCGCACGCCAATCCGCCCGAGCCTGACAGGCCGCTGCGCATCGGTTATGTCTCGGCCGATTTCCGCCGCCATGCGTTGGCCTATTTCGCCGAGCCGTTTCTCGCGCACCACGATCGGTGCAGCGTGCGCGTATACTGCTATTCCAATTGCGGGCGACCGGACGATGTCACCGCGCACCTGCGCGGGCTCGCGCACGAATGGCGCGACATCGCCGCGCTTGCGGATGGCGAGGCGGCGCGGCTGATTCGGGACGACGCTATCGATATACTTGTCGATCTTTCAGGACACACTGGCGGTAATCGCCTGCTGCTGTTCGCGCGCAGGCCGGCCCCGATACAAATGACCTGGCTCGGGTACTGGGGCGGCACCGGCATGGCTGCAATGGATTACAGGATCACCGATCGCTACGCCGATCCGCAGGGCGAAGCCGATAATCAATACCGGGAACAGTTGCTGCGCCTGCCGCACAGCAAGTGGTGTTATCTGCCGCCCGCCGCAATGCCCGCCTGCAACGCTTTGCCCGCGCAAAGCCGGGGCTACCTCACCTTCGGCTCATTTTGCAGTTTTCCGCGCATCAGCAACGAGACGATGCGCGCCTGGGCGCTGCTGTTGCGCCGGCTGCCCAGCGCCCGCCTGCGCATGATCGGCGCGCCCGGCGGCGAGAGTCTCGACCGGATGCTGGAAATTTTCGATGCTGCGGGCGTGTACGCCGATCGTCTCGATCTTATCGGGCGCCTGCCGCTGGACGCTTACCTGCAGCAGTACCTGTGGGTCGATATCGCGCTCGACCCCTTCCCGATGAACGCTGGCACGACTACCTGCGAAGCGCTCTGCATGGGTGTGCCGGTGGTCAGCCGCAGTGGCCGCAGCGCTGTCTCGCGCTCTGGCCTCAGCCTGCTCAGGAACGCCGGGCTGGCGCGACTCGTCGCCCCCTCCTGGGAAGGCTATGTCGATATTGCGCTCGGCCTGGCGGCGGATCTACCAGCGCTGGCGCAGTTGCGCGCGACGCTGCGCGAACGCCTGCGCGCTTCGCCGCTGCTCGATGCGGCGGGGTTTACGCGCGATCTGGAAGCCCTTTATCGCGATGCGTGGCGCAACTGGTGCGCCCGATCCATGGCGCCAAGCAAACCATGCTGAAGGGACTTTTGTCGGGATTGCTGCGGCGCGGAGACGCAGCGCGCGTCGCCGGCGACACTGCCGCGCCGCAGATCGAGCAGGCGATCAGACTGCTGCAGTTGCATGACGCCGTGGGCGCGGCGCGGATGTGCGAACGGGTGCTCGAGCGCGACCCCGGCATGGTCAAAGCGTGGGAACTGCTCGGCGTCGCCGCGCTCAACCTGGGTGACTATCCGCTGGCAACCGAGAGCTTCGAGCGCGTGCTTGCGCTGGCGGGCGATGATGCGCAGGCGCTGGCCAATGCCGCAGAGGCGAATCGCCGGGCGGATCGGGGCGACCGGGCGCTGGAGTTGATCGAGCGCGCGCTTGCGCTCAAACCCGGCTTCGCGCCGTTCCTGCATATTCGTGTGCTTGCACTGGAAACCTCCTGGCGCAGCGACGAGGCGCTCGCGGCCTGTCGCGAGGCGCTCCGGCTGCATCCGGATTTCGCCGGGCTGCATACCAGCCATATGACCTTGCTCAATCGTGCCGGCGCCGATCCTGCGCTTATCCTGGAGGCACATTGCCGTTGGGCCGAACGCTGCGCAGCATCGGACTCGAGCACTCCGCAGCATCGCAATCCGCCGCAAGCGGAGCGCCGCCTGCGCATCGGCTATGTCTCGGCCGATTTCCGCCGTCACGCGATGAGCGATTTTGTTTTGCCCCTGCTCGAGCATCACGATCCGGCGTGCGTTGAAGCGTATTGCTATTCCAATACGCCGGTAAACGATGACATTACGCGGCGCTGCGAAGAACTTGCGCCGAATTGGCGCGATATCGTTTCATTGCCGGACGCCGAGGCGGACGACTTGATCCGCAACGACGGCATCGACATCCTGATAGATCTCTCCGGGCATGCGTCGGGAAACCGGCTGGGGCTGTTTGCGCGTAAGCCGGCACCGGTGCAGGCGACCTATCTTGGCTATCCTGGAACAACCGGTCTCGCGCAGATGGACTACCGGATCACCGACGCGCGCGCCGATCCACCTGGTTCGAGCGAGGCGCACTACCGTGAGCAGTTGCTGCGTTTGCCACACAGCTTGTGGTGTTTCGCTCCGCCGCTGCAGATGCCAGAAGTCGGCCCATTGCCTGCGTTCGCCACCGGGCAGATTACTTTCGGTTCGCTCAATTCCGCGTTCAAGCTTACGCCGCAGTTGGTCGCCTTGTGGTCGCGGCTGCTAGTCGCGCTACCCGAATCGAAATTGGTGCTGGCCGGCGTTCCGGCGGGGGCCCCACGCGTCAGGATCTCGCGCGAATTCGAGTTAAACGGGATCAATCCGGCGAGGTTGGAATTCCATGCTTTTCTGCAGTGGCAGGAATTCTGGGCTTTGCATGGTCGTATCGACCTCGCCCTCGATTCCTTTCCCTGTAACGGCGGCGCCACTACCTGCGAGACCTTGTGGCTGGGCGTTCCCTTGGTCAACTTGGCGGGTAAGGCGTTCCTGTCGCGCGCCGGTCTGAGCATACTGACCACCATCGGCCTGCCGGAATTGGTGGCGCATAGTGAGGACGAGTACCTGCGCATCGCGCGCGATCTGGCTGGTGACCGGGTGCGTCTGGCGCAGTTGCGCGCGGGCATGCGCGAGCGCATGCGCGCTTCGCCGCTGCTCGCTGCGGCGGCGTTTACGCGCGATCTGGAGGACTGCTACCGCACAGTTTGGCGGCAATGGTGCGCGCGCCAAACTGCGGCGCAAGGCGGCGCATGCTGAAGAACCTGATACAGGCGCTGCTGAGCCGCGCGGGTGGGCGCGATTGCGCCCCTGCGGTCGCCGCGGCCGCGCCGGATCGCCTGCATTTTTGCATTACCCAGGCTGCGGGGCGCGCGGCCGCGGGCGACCATGCGGCTGCGGCCGACCTCTATCGGGAGAGCCTGGAACAAAAGCCGCAGGATCCCAGGATCTGGTGCAACTTTGGCGCGGAGCTCGATGCAATCGGGCAGGCCGAGGAGGCCGAGCTGGCCTACCGCCGCGCGCTCGAACTCGATCCCGCGCTGGCGCAGGCCTGGTACAACCTGGGACAGCTGCAGCAGGAGCGCGGCAGGGAAGGCGAAGCCGAGACCTGCTACCGCTCGGCTCTGGCCTTGCTCGACGGGGTGCGCGATCACGAACTGTGGCAACTCGCGTACAACAACTGGGGACTCCTGCTGCAACGCCAGGGAAGGCTGGAGGATGCGGTGAAACTGTACCGCGAAGCGCTCGCGGCGGTTCCGGCGGACGCGAGCCTGCGCAGCAATCTGCTGTTTCTGCTGACCGCGATGGCGGACGTCGATCCGGACGAACTGCTCAAAGAACACCGTGCCTGGGGCAAACTGCACGTGCGCGCGCACGCCGCCCACGCCAACTTGCCGGATCCGGAACGGCGCATCCGGATCGGATATGTATCGGCGGATTTTTACAGCCACCCGCTGGCGTTTTTTGTCCTGCCGCTGCTCGCGAACCGTGATCGCGCGCGCACCGAGGCGGTCTGTTATTGCAACGGCGTGACGCAGGACCGGATTACCGCGCGGTTGCGGCAATCCGCCGATCGCTGGCGCGACATCCGCCGGCTCGGCGACGCGGACGCCGATGCTCTCATCCGCGCCGACGGCATCGACATCCTGGTGGACTTGTCCGGACACACGGCGGGCAACCGGCTGCCGCTGTTCGGGGGCAAGCCGGCGCCGGTGCAGGTGACATTCCTCGGCTATGCCAACACCACCGGGCTGGACACCGTGGACTACCGCATCACCGACGGCTATGCCGATCCGCCGGGCACGGAAGCGCGCTACGCTGAAAAATTATTGAGGATGCCGCACAGCCTGTGGTGCTATGAACCGCAGCGCGCGGTGCCGCCCGCCAATCCCGCGCCGGTGCTCGAGAACGGGTACGTCACGTTTGCTTCCTTCAACGGCGCCTACAAGCTCAACCAGCCATTGATGAAGGTCTGGGCCGCCATTCTGCATGCCGTTCCCGATTCCCGGCTGATGCTGGTGAACCTGCCCACAGGCGGAGCACGCGAGCGCATCGTCGCCTGGCTGGGCGCGCAAGGCATCGGCAGCGGCAGATTGGAACTGCATGCGCGCCTGCCCACCGACGAGTTCTGGGCGGCGCACCGGCGCGCCGATATCGCCCTGGATCCCTTCCCCTGCAACGGCGGAGCGACCACCTGTGAAACCTTGTGGCTGGGCGTTCCCGTGATCACGCTCGCCGGCCAGACGTTCGTCGCGCGCGCGGGGTTAAGCCTGCTCAGCAACTGCGGCCTGACGCAACTGATCGCGGGCAGCCCGGAGGAATACGTGGTGCTGGCGGCGGGGCTTGCGCGGGAACCGCTGCGCCTGGCCGATATGCGCGTCAGGCTGAAGGAGAGTCTGCCCGGCTCGCCCTTGCTCGACGCGCCTGCTTATACGCAGGCACTGGAGGCGCAGTATCGCGCGATATGGCGGCAGTGGTGCAGCCAACAAGGCCGCGGGCATGCTTAAGCGGCTGATGCGCCGGCTGCTGCGCGCGCGGGGCGTCGACATGATCGTTCGCGGCCGTGCCGAGTTGATCGAACGCGGCCGCGCCGAACGCGAGCGCGGCGAACTCGCGGATTCGCTCGCCAGCCTGGAAGCCGCGCTGCAACACGATGCCAGGGACGCCGCAGTCCTTGCCGAACTTGGGCTGACCTATCGCGCGCTCGGCCGCCGCGACGAAGCGCGCGCGGCGTTCGAGCGCGCCGCGGCGAGCGATCCCGGCTCGGTGCTCGCGTTCATGTACCTTGGCAATCTCGCGCACGAGGCCGCTCGGCTGGACGACGCGGTCGCCGCGTATCGCGCGGCGCTCGCCATCGATGCGCACAATGCCGCGCTGCATTACAACCTTGCCCTGACCCTGATGTTGCGCGGCGAGGCGGCGGGGGCGGTGGAGGCGTTCCGCGACTGCCTCGCCGAGGCGCCCGACTACGCCGAGGCGCGCAGCAGCCTGCTGTTCGCGCTCAATCTTTCCGACAGCGCCGGTCCCGAGGATAGCGCCGCCGAGCATTTCGAATGGGGCCGGCGCACTGCCGATCCGCTCTCGCGCGAACGCGGATTTTCCAACCCGCGCGAGGCCGAGCGCCGTTTGCGCATCGGCTATGTATCGGCCGATTTTTTCGAGCACGCGGCGGCCGACTTCATCCATTCTTTCCTGCCGCAGCACGAGCCCGGACTGTATGCAATCACCTGCTACTGCAATGCGCCCATACCCGAGGCGAGCCGCGGCCTGTACGGCCACTGCTGGCGCGACATCAGGGCGCTCGACGATGCGCAGGCGGCAAGCCTCGTGGAGCAGGACGCGATCGACGTGCTGGTCGACCTGTCCGGCCACACCCGCGGCAACCGCCTGCTCGCGTTTGCGCACAGACCGGCGCCGCTGCAGCTGACTTTCCTCGGTTACCCGAACACCACCGGCATGCGCGCCATGGACTACCGCTTGACCGATACGTACGCGGATCCGCCCGGCGTCACCGAGGGGCGTTACCGCGAACGGCTGCTGCGCATGCCGCACAGCCTGTGGTGTTACCGCATGCCGGCCGACGATGTTGCCGCGGAAGGTCCGCTGCCGGCCTTGGACAAGGGCCATGTGACCTTCGGCTCGATGAACAATGTGGTCAAGCTCAACGCGGAACTGATCGGCCTCTGGGCCGGGCTTCTGCTTCGGGTGCCGGATGCGCGCTTGCTGCTCGCCACGATTCCGCCGGGCAACGCGCGCGAGCGCGTGCTGCGCATATTCGTCGAAAAAGGCGTGGACGCGCGGCGCCTCGAATTCAGCGATCGCCTGTCCAAGAGCGAATTCCGGGCATTGCACCGACAAGTCGATATTGCGCTGGACTCGTATCCCTGCAACGGCGGCGCGACCACCTGCGAGACACTGTGGCTGGGCGTGCCGGTGGTCAGCCTGGCGGGCGATGTATTCCAGTCGCGCGCCGGCCTGAGCCTGCTTGGCGCGGTCGGCTTGCCGCAGTTGGTCGCGCGCAATTCCGCCGAGTACCTCGCCATCGCCGGCGATCTGGCGCGGGATTCCGGGCGTCTGCAGCGGCTGCGCGCCGATTTGCGGGAAACCATGCGCCGCTCGCCCTTGTGCGATGCCGAGGCTTACACGCGTGCGCTGGAACACATCTACCGCGGCATCTGGCGCGAATGGTGCGATCGCCCGGCGGCCGGGCCGCAGACGCCGTGAAATCGGATTTAGCGCCGCCGGCGAAACAATGTTTCCCCAATGATTGATCAGGCTATCGAACTCATCCAGTCCGGACGCATAGTCGAAGCCGAACAACGCCTGCGTCTATACCTCGAGCGCTTGCCCGACGATGTCGACGCCCTGCATTATCTCGGCCTGCTGTGCCATCAAACCGGCCGCATCGACGAAGCGGCCGCCCTTATCGGCATGGCGGTCGAGCGTTCGCCGTACACGGCGTTCCTGCGCGCCAACTTCGCCGAAGTCCTGCGCTTGCAGGGGGACCTGGACGCGGCCGAGCGCCATGCGCGCGTGGCGGTGCGCCTCGCGCCGGAGCAGCCGAATTTTCAGTTCAACCTGGCCAAGGTGCTGGAAGGGCGGGGCCGCTTCGCCGAAGCGCTGGAAGCGGCCGAGCGTGCATTGGCCTGCCGGCCGGACTGGGTCGAGGCGCTTTCGCTCAACGCGAATCTTTGCTTCGCACTGGAGCGGCTGGATGAAGCGGTCGAATTCAGCCGGCGCGCCTGCGCACTGCGCGCCGACGATCCATCGCTGTTGATCGGGCTGATCCGTTACCGCGCCTGGGCCTGCGACTGGCGCGGCCGCGATGCCGATGTGGCAAGGCTGCAGGCCATGCTTGCGCGCTGGGTGGCGCAGCCGGGCGATGCGGCATTGTCTGCCGTCAATCCGTTTGTCGCCTATGAATATCCGCTCTCCCGGCAGCTGCGCAACGAGGTCACGCAAGCTTACTGCGAGCGTGTGCTGAAGGCCGCGGGAGCGCCGCTAGCACCGCGGCGAGCGCCGGCGCAGGCGGGGCGCAGGCGTCTACGCATCGGCTACGTGTCAGCGGACTTTCACAGCCATCCGACCATGCACCTGATGGCGAGTTTTTTCGCGCTGCACGACCGCAGCCGCTTCGAGGTATTCGCCTATTCGATCGGCGCGGACGACGGCAGCGAGTACCGCCGCGAGGCGGCGCGCTCGCTCGACCGCTTCATCGACATCCGCGCCGAGAAGGCAGGCGAGAGCGCCGAGCGCATCTGCCGCGACGGCATCGACATCCTGATCGACCTGAAAGGCTTTACCCACGAAGCCCGTCCCGAAATCTTCGCGCTGCGGCCGGCGCCGTTGCGGGTTGCATGGCTGGGATACCCGGCCTCGACCGGCCGCGGCCTGAATGATTACGCCATCGTCGATCGCGTCGTTGCGCCGGCGGAACACGCGGCAGACTACGGCGAGAAGCTCGTGTGGATGCCCAATAGCTATCAGGTGAACGATTATCGCCAGCCGATTGCGGAAGAACGTCCTGCGCGCGCGGCCCTCGGCCTTCCCGAAAGCGGTTTCGTCTACGCCTGCTTCAATCACGTCTACAAGATCGAGTCACCCGTGTTCCATGCCTGGATGCGCATACTCGCGCGTGTGCCGGGCAGCGTATTGTGGTTGTACGCGGGCAGGTCCGCAGCGCGCGCGAACCTCGCGCGCGAAGCCGCGGCGCTTGGCATAGATCCGGCGCGGCTGGTGTTCGGCGAAACGCTGGTGAAGCCGCGGCACCTCGCGCGTCTGGCGCAGGCGGATTTGTTTCTCGACACCTTCACCATCAACGCCCACACCAGCGCGTCGGATGCGCTATGGGCGGGGCTGCCGGTGCTCACCTGTCCGGGCGACGCCTTTCCCGCGCGCGTGGGCGCGAGCCTGGTCGCTGCAGCGGGTCTGCCGCAACTGGCCTGCCGCAGCATGGAAGGTTACGAGAACACCGCGGTACGATTGGCGCAGAGTCCGGCAGAACTGCGCGGTCTGCGCCAGACCCTGGCCGCGCGCGAACGGCTGCCGCTGTTCGATACGCCGCGCTTCGTGCGCGACCTGGAGAGCGCGTTCGACACGATGTGGAAGCGTTACCTTTCGGGCAAGCCACCCGAGGCATTTGCCGTCGGTGACCAACCGGATCTCTGAAGCATTCTCGCCGGGACGCGGGCGCAGTTCAAACCAGGTTCAGGACCCGAACGTGCCAACCGGCGCAGCTATCGGAATTGTTTCAGCCGGAATCCCGCAAGGAAATGACGGTGAGAAAGGCGAGTTCGCGATCCCCCGCCGTAAGTGGCCACCGCACTATTTCACCAACCCTCCTTCAATACCTCGCAGACGCTGTCTACGTGCTCCAGAGTCATCTTGGTATGCAGAGGAAGGACCAGATACTTGTCATCGATCGAATCCATCGCGGGGAAAGCCTCGTTGCAGCCGAATACCGTATACCGGTCGTTGCGAAAATGTGTCTGTGCGGATTCGATTCTACGACTGCGGAGTTTGAGTTGGCAGTCCATGCGCGCCTCCACCAGAATGGTAAACAGCCAGGCGGCGTGCTCCTTGCGCGGATCGAAGTCGTTCACGATAGTGACGTCGGAGACTTTCTTAAGGTTTTCGACATAGCGCCGATAGAGCGCGCGGCGATAAGCAAGCGTCTCGTCAAATTCCTCCAGTCCGGCGAGTCCGATTGCTGCGCCTAGGTCTGTCATCTGATACTTGTAGCCGACCTCCGTGATATCGTTTTCCCAGATTCCTTTTTGTTTGTTGGTTCGATCAATGCCGAACCAACGCAGCCGGCACGCGAGAGGCGCCAGGCTTTCGTCGAGGAACGTCACCAAGCCGCCATCGCCGGTCGTCAGGTGTTTGATCGCCTGAAAACTGTACATGGTGAACTCGGAGATCGCGCCTATTGGCTTGCCGGCATAGGTTGCGCCCAGCGCATGGGCCGCGTCCTCGATGATCGGAATGCCATATTGGTCGGCTAGGGTGCGAATCTCGGCCATGTCGCAGGGAAGACCACCGTAATGCACGCAGACGATCGCCTTGGTTCGGTCAGAAATCTTGTGTTTGAGGTCCTCGACCGAGAGGTTTAGCGTGCGGGGATCAACATCGACAAACTTGGGTTTGGCTCCAATGTAAAGCAACGGGATATTCGTCGCTGAGCAGGTAAACAGTGGCACCAGCACTTCATCGCCTGCCTTGATGCCAGCAAGCAGATAGGCCAGGTGAAGCGCATCGGTACCGGAACCGGTGGACACACATGGGCCGGGCTGGCGGAACTGTGCCCGAAAGCGAGCCTCGAACAGATCGACTTTCGGACCCTGCCCAATCCAACGACTGTCAAGGGTGTCACAAACGTACTCCTTTGCCCTCTTGGGCATGTGGGGATGAAAGAGTACGATGCCGTCTTCGGTGGACATCATCGGAAGATCGTTTTTCGGGGCCCTGGCCATGACATCCTCTGACAATCACAATTTCCACATTCGCGCGGCAACGTCAATCTCCGATTATCTGTTCCTGCGGCGGCTGCGAAATCAGGTCCGGCATCAGATGACCAATAGCACCGCGCCGGTCGGATATTTGCGGCAGTTACGTTTTTATCTCGGAAAACCGCCAAACATTAAAGCATACATAGGATGGATCAGCGCAAAACGGGCGGGTTATCTGTTGCTACGCCAGGAATCGACAAGCTGCTTCATCACCGAAGCGGTCGATGAGCGCTTCCGCAAGGCCGGGGTGGCGACAGGACTCGTCCGCTTCGCACAGGAGTGCTGTGCGGATCTCACCGCGGAGATTTTATTGACAAATAGCGCTTCGATCAAGCTACATCAATCCGCGGGATTTCAGTTTTCCGGTGACGACGGCCGCATCGCCATTTATCGATTCAAGCGGCAGGGATAATGCAAATTGCGGATATCCCGCAAGGAGCCGAGATGACGTCGGCCGCAAGATTGGTATGTGTCGTCGACCGGAGTACGTTTAGCGGTTTTTTTGACAATAACGCTTTTCGACACGCCGCTATTCGTGCGCGACCTGGAGAGCGCGTTCGACACAATATGGAAGCGTTACCTCGCCGGCCAGCCGCCGCAGGCGTCTTCTGTGGCCGAGTAGACGGGCTGAGGATAGATCTGACGGATGCCCAAACGCAGCCATTGAGCGCTGCGCTCGGCAGTCGGCGGAGGCGACCCACCGCAGAATGTCAGCCGCATCGTCATGAAGGTCCGCTCCTCGGCCACAGCCGCCATTCAAGACGCGCAGAGGTGTCCACCAACAAAAAACGCTGCGAATGTCTGCATCCAATAACGGTGAACCGGCGCTTTCGACCCTCTGCGGTCGCCGAAGCTCACGATAATCGAAAGGCCGCTTTCGCCAGCAGCTGACATTCATGCAGCCGCAGCATCGGAAATGAATCGGGTCAGGAACACTTCGATTTCTCCGCAACATCATGATCGCCCCACGCGGCTTAGGATTGGCGCCCTTTCGACCTCACCGGTATTGAAATCGGTCAGGCGCAGGTCCAATATCCTATAGGCGCGATTCTCGGCGGCGCTAAATGAGTTTCAAACCACTGCCATTGACCCGACGCTTGAAACGAGGGAGGATTGAATTTGCTAACGGTCTTTCGATGGCCACAGGTGTCAAGTTCTGAATTGATTTACTTAACTTTTTGTGGGGAAGAATGCTCCTGACATTCTTGAAACAGTTGCTCGTTCGTCGAGAACAACGTACCAAGGACGCCACCTCTCATGCTGGCCAATCCAACAGCCCGGTGAACGAAACACTTGAAGAAGCCGTAGGCCTCGACTACTACAGGCGATGGACCGCCTCTGGCGGCAACTTGCATCGATTCGACCACATTAAGAATTTCGATTATTTCGAGAAAATTCCGGGCTGGTTTGATTTCCAGGATGTGTACAACTTTGCCATTTCCCAAGCGCACGACGGCGCGATATTCGTAGAGGTCGGTTGTTTCCTGGGACGTTCGACAGCCTTTCTCGGATCGCGAATCGCGCTGGCGCGCAAGAAGATCACCGTCTACGGCGTCGATCCGTGGCTGGGTTGGAACGAAAATTGCCCCAGCTCCACGTTCGCGGATTTCCTGGGGAATATGGTCCAGGCTGGATTAATCGACATCATCGTGCCGCTGCGAATGATGAGCGTACAGGCTGGACGTTTGTTCGACGATCAATCAGTTGATTTCTGCTTCATCGACGGCGACCATACGTACGAAGCCGTGAGTGAAGACCTGCGCACCTGGTTTCCCAAGATTCGTAACGGTGGGATCATCGGCGGGCACGACTACATCAACGCCCTGCACGCCGGCGTCAAACAAGCCGTCGATGAATTCTTCAAGGACCAGGTGACGGTTAGCGGCAAATCGTGGCACGTTCGCAAGACAGCGTGACGTTTAGCCGAAATTTAATTAGGCGGCATGTGTTATCCCCGATCGGGGCCCCCCCCGACGATGGCGCAAGCTGGTGGTTTTTCCCGATTCGTGTTTCCAATCCGATCAAGTTCGAGGCATTCATGGTGGAGCATGGCGTCGCGGTCGGGCAGGTACATGCACGCAACGACATCGATCCCTGCTTCGACAACGCCATCGGCGGTGACTTGCCGGGGGCGGACGAGTTTTCGGCGCATCAGACCAATCTTCCGTACGGCTGGTTCATCGACCAGGCACGGCAGGATCGGATTGTGCAGGCGGTTGAGCGCTGGTCGGCACCGATGACGCGCGCTGGTAACTGAGCGCTTTCGCCCTGACCGAAGAAAACGGAACCTGTCTATTTGCCCGGCGACGATTGAGGCAAATCCACAGTTGCGCTTTGAAGCGTCGGTGCGCCAGGCTGGGCATCCTGGTTTTGGGGCAGATAATCGGTGAATGGGCGGCGTGTCAGCGCTTCGCGGTTAGCCTCAAGGCTGTAACCAACGACCCAGAAAACGACCCCGGCCGGAATTTCGTCCGGTCGCGCGTGAAAACCATAGAGCATCGCCAGCGCTGGCGGCAGGAGGCCGACCCGCTCCCGGGGATCCCTTCCCGGCCAGCATTCGATCGCGGCGAATAGCGCAATCTGATCGAGAAGCCAGATGCGTTCTGCACGCAGCAGGAAATGGCGCACGAACAACGTCACCCGCCGCAGTATCGACAGCGTACCCGGGGTGGCGCGCAGCAGCAAGGCGGTCGCGTAGAAGTATTCCCAGGGTTCCCAACGCGACTCGTGCCAGCGAATGATGGCCAGATCGCTCTCGCCCGCCGCTTGCGTGACGTGGTCGAGGCTTCCCACTACCACCAAATCGATGTCCAGCGCCAGGACTGGTCGCGCGTAGCGCTCGATGACGCGCGGCAGATGCAGGAACCTCGCACACGCGTAGTAGGTCTTCGCTGAGTCATCTTCAGGCAGGGGCGTATATTCCCAGGTGCATGCAATCCGTCCGGCACCCAGGCCGGTACGCAGGCGCTCCATCTCCGCGTGCAGTGTTGGTTCGGGGTTGACGACATGAATGTGGACGAGACAGTCCATTCCGGAGTTGCGGATGATCGAGGAGGAAAGCGCCCAGGCGAATTTTCGGAAGTAGACGGCGTCGCAGCAGGCAAACGCCACAATTGAAGCCCGCGTGTTTCCCCATTCGCCTTCCATCGCCGGCAAATCGGTAAGCAAACGGTCCTGGTCGCGCTCCAGCGCGCTCAGAAATTCGCCCGACAGACGCAGCAGAGGATCCGGAGAAAGCCCCGCACGCGCGGAGATCTGAAAGCAGGCATCGGCTTCGTCATGGCGTCCGCTCAACGCCAGCAGCGAGCCCAGCCTGCGCATTGCGAACGGCGACGTGGGCGCGAATTCGATGCATCTGCGGTATGCGTTCTCGGCTTCTCCGATACGCTCGGCTTCGCGCAGGGCATTGCCTAGCGCCAACCACGCCGTTAGGTCCGCGTCCTGGATGACGCGGCGCTCGCAGGTTTCCACGTCCTTATTTTTTCCAAGACCGCTGGCGAGATTGCCGACGCTTGTTACCCACTCGGGATTCCCAGGCGCAAGTTCCAGCGCTCGGTGGCAGTGCCGGAAAGCTTCGTCCAGCCGTCCTTGCTGGCGACAGGCCACGCCCAGATAAAAGAGCGCCTGAGAGTCGTCGGGCCAGCGCTCGAGCAAGGCACTGTACGCGATTTCGGCCTCGGGAAAGCGGCCCTCGCGGTGCATCTTGGTCGCGCGTGAACGCATTGCCGCAATGGAATTGTCGCCGCGGTTGGCGCGCGACGAAAACAGGGAACGGAGAATCCTGACGAGCATTTGGATTGGCAGCCTATCACAAAGAATCGAAGCCTAGCCACCCGTAAACATGGCCGCCGCAGCCCTTTTTGGAACCGGACGTTACCTCGCCAGTGAGCTGCCGCAGGCTTTTTCCGTGGCTGAGCAGCCGGATGTCTGATGCCTCCTCCTTGGCGCAGCGGCAAAGCGTTTCCTTCGGTCCGAAGCCGCGTCGTGCGGCGCGAATGGTCAATTCTCGACCGGTATCAACAACTCCATGCGCCTCGTCGAGGGGCAACGAATTGTGACGCTCCGGCATTGGTCGGTTGACTGTTTGTTTTTTTCTCCCTCTTCGCCTATCATCCAATTGTGCCGACGATAAGCAATTTTTTCGGAACCGTTATACAGATGTTCTGGCGCGAGCATGCGCCGCCGGCCACCCTGGTCGCCGCGGCTGGACTGCCGCAGCTCGCGCGCCGCAGCATTAAAGGTTACGAGGACACGGCGGTGCGTCTGGTGCAAGACCCGACGGAACTGCGCTGCCTGCGCCAAACATTGGCCGCGCGCGAACACCTGCCGCTGTTCGACACGCCGCGTTTCGTGCGCGAGCTGGAGAGCGCGTTCGACATCATGTGGAAGCGTTACCTTGCCGGCCAGCCGCCGCAAGCATTTTCTGTGGCCGAACAGACGGGTTGAGGGTAGGTCCGGATTACGCCCAAAGCAGCCGTTGAGCGCTTCGCTCAGTAATTGGCTGGAGTCGACCCGTTGCAGTCGCTGACATTCTCGATGATTTAACGACCGCTGTAAGCCTTATGCCGTCACTCAATCTGGAACCATTCACCAGCCCTCGCATGAAATTTCGTTCTGTTCAGAGATTCCAAACGCATCATCGACTTCAATACCCCATGTAGCTAAAGAAAGCTAAACTTATCCAAGATCAAGTTCTGAGGCGACTTCGACCCATAATATGGATACTACCCATGAAAAGAATTACCAAACACGTGCCTGCAGAAACGCGGACTAGCCGGCAAGACCGCAGGATATTTCCGACCCAAGACTTGTCGCGCGGTGCTTTCTTCCGCGCCAGGGCGACTCAGATCGTCCCCGTGCAGTCACCGCAGATGGAAAGGGCTGAACTGGCCAAAAGGTTGCGCCACTTCGGACTGTTCGAGCGCGTACCCCCGGCCGTGTTGAAGGTGGTGGCAGCGGGCGCGCAGCTACGGGCGTTTCGTCAAGGCGAATTCCTCTGGCAGCGCGGGGACCCTGCCAGAGAAATGGTGCTGATAGGTTCGGGTTTTGTAAAGGCATCGCGCCGAGACCAAAATGGAGCCAGCACGACCTATGGCCTTTTCGGACCCGGCGACTCCATGGGCCTTTATGCCTTCTGGGCCGGCATGCGCTATCCGACCGACGCCATCGCCCTTAACGAGGGGGTGATCCTGATCATCATCGATGCCCGAGAAATATCCCATCTGGCGGAACAGCACCCGCAGCTTTCCAAGAATCTGAAAGGTGAAGTCACCCGTTTCAGCGAAGCATTCATCAACAAGATCGAGATCATCAGTGCCGGTTCCATCCAGCAGCGCCTTGCGGTGCTGCTGCTACAACTGGTCGGCCGCTATGGAGTCGATCGCCAGGGCGAGCAAGCGCGGCTACCCGTCTTCTTGACGCTGGTGCAAATCAGCGAAATCATCGACGCCCGCATTGAGACTGTGGCGCGCTCCCTCGGGCACTGGAAGCGCGCCGGGTGGCTAATTATCGATGCTCACGGCTGGCATTTCAATTGTCTCGACAAGCTACGCGAACTGTTGCATGGTTAAAGGGGCAAATCGCCGACATGACCGCTATCTGCGAGATACCGGACTCGCAACCGCGAGATTAAGTCAGTCGTTGTGCGTCCGTAGTTGGCCGACTGCTGTCTGTCAACCTGGCAGCGCCGCCGCACCTCCTAGGATCGCTTCCAATCTGATTCCGGCCGGTCAAATCCGGTCGAGATAGGGAACGTACCAGTCGCTAAAGTGACGCGCGCATGCGGGCTCCGCGAGCGGCAGCCACATGGCGAGTGCCTGGTCGCGCCAGACTATGCCGGGTACAGACACAAGCCACTGGTGCGCAGCGTTGCCGCGGCGCGCGTTGATATGCACCGTGTGCGGCACTGCGCAGATGTCCTGCCACAGCACCGCATAAGCGGAGGGCTCGCCGCCGAACTCGTAGACATAGGCGCGATCGGCCTGCACGCCAAAGATCGCGTAGGCCGTGCGTCCCGGGCTGAGGCGTAATTCCAACCGCTCGGCCGGCAGCGGCAGTGTTCGATAGCCGGCAGTGCCGCGCGGCGTGTATGCGCCGGGATTGCGCAAGCGCAAGGTCTCGATTGCGTCCACATCGGCCGGGTTGCAGCTCGCCGTGGTGCCGCCCGCGCTGGCGTACGTCCCAAAGACTCCACGATCCGAACTGGTCCAGCCCAGCCGGTGATAAAAGTCCGGTTGCGCGGTCCAGAGCACCGCGAAGGCGGTGCCATCGGCGCGCAGCTTCTCCTCCGTCGCGCGCAGCAACTGCGAGGCCAGGCCCTGGCCGCGCTCTGCCGGGCGCGTGTACACCAGGCCTATCATCGCGCCGCGCCAGTTGCGCTCTGGCGTGATCCAGTCGAAGCGCTTGATCACGATACAGGCGGCGATCTCGTCGCCACGGCAGGCGAGCAGGATATTGGGGCAGTTCCCCTCATACAGCGCCGTCGGCAGGCGCTTCGCGAGCGAGACGCCGCGCCCTTTGGAAAAGATGAATTCCTCGTCCAGCAGCCCGACCAGCGCCGGCAATTCCGCCGGCGTGCACGGCCGGATCAGCAGCGGCGTTACCATCCGGCGCGGATGCAGGCGACGATGCGCTCGCGTTCCTCGCGCTCCAGCCACCAGCCGCAGGGGATGGACAGGTTCTCGCGATCGAACAGATCCACGCCGGGCAGCGCGTCATCGCGGCGCGCATCGGCAAAGCAGGAATAGCGGTCGTTGCGCACATGCAGGCGCTGGCAGCCGATGCCGTTCTGCTGCAGCTTGCGCATCAAATCGGCGCGCCGCTCGGCGCGCAGCGAGTAGGTCCAGTAGCCCGACACCGCATCCGCGCGCCGCGCTAGCAGGGTGAGGCCGGCAGTGCCGGCGAGCGCGCTGTCGTAATAGCGGCCGTTGGCGCGCTGGCGCCGAACGATGTCCTTGACCTGGGGAAACTGCGCCAGGCCCAGGGTCGCGGCGATATTGTTCATGCAGAAATTGAAGCCGGCAACCGCAATATCGCTCTTCGGGTTGAGATCGCCCGAGGGCAGGCGGAAGCTCGGCTGATCGATGCCGTAGCGGCGCAGCCGGCGCGCCTGTTCGTGATCGTTTGGGCTGGCGCAGAACAGGGCAGCGCCATCGCCGGTGGTGATCTGGCGCACCGCCGAGAAAGAGTAGATGCAAAAATCGCCGCCGTGGTGGCCGAGCTTCTCGCCGCGATGCTCGGCGCCGAAGGCTTCGGAGGCGTCTTCGATCAGCGCGAGGCCATGCGCGCGCGCCGCGGCCTGCAACGCCTCGAGGTCCGCTACGTCGCCGGACCAGTGATAGGCGAGGATGGCGCGGGTGCGCGGCGTCACCAGCTCCGCGATGCGCTCCGGATCGAGCATGCCGGTGGCAGGGTCCACATCGCACCAGAGCGGACGCGCGAACAGGTTGGCGATGGGCATGCTGGTGGCGAGGCAGACCATGGGCGAGGCGATGACCTCGTCTTCCGGGCGCACGCCGGCGATAAACAAGGCCAGGGTCAGCGCGCCCGATACCTCGCTCATGGCGCACACCCGCGGATTGCCGGCGTAGGCGGCGAGCTTCGTCTCGAACTCCTCGACCTTGGCGCCATGCGCGAGGTAGCCGCTCGCGAGCGTGGTCGCCAGCGCCGCGCCCGCGCTCGCGGGCATGTGCACCTTGAACAGCGGAATCAGGGTATGCACGCGGCGCTACCAGCCCTGCCGCAGCGCGCCGGCGATGTACTCGCGCTCGGCGTCGCCCACCCACCAGCCGCAAGGGATGTGCAGCATGGCTTCGTAGAACCGGTCCAGGCCGGGCAACTCGCAGCGGCTCGCGGCGAACACGCTGTGGCGGTCATTGCGTTTATGGGCGAGCGAATTGCCGATGCCGAGTTCGGTCAGCCGGCGCGCGAGCTCGTCGCGGCGCTCGGCCAGCACGGTGTAGAACCAGTAGGAGGGCTCGGCCGCCGCATCCCAGGCGCACAGCTCGATCCCGGCAATGCCGCGCAGCGTGGTGTCGAAGTACTTGCCGTTGGCGATATGGCGCGCGATCACCGGCCGGATGTATTCGAGCTGCACCAGCCCGATGGTGGCATTGACGTTGTTCATATGGTATTTGTAGCCCACCTCCGCCACGTCGACCTCGATGCGCGGCGCGGCGCGGTCGATGCCGAACCAGCGCAGGCGCCGGCCGTGCGCCAGGTCGTCCGGGTTGCGGCAGGCGAGCATGCCGCCGTCCACCGTGGTGAGATGCTTGATCGCCTGCAGCGAATACATCGTGTATTCCGACTGGCCGCCGATCGGCAGGCCGGCATAGCGCGCGCCCAGCGCATGCGCGGCATCCTCGATCACCGGCAGGCCGTGGCTTACGGCAAGGGCGCGGATCGCGGCCATCGAGGCCGGAACTCCGCCGTAGTGCACCACCATGATGGCACGTGTGCGCGGCGTGATTTTCGCGGCAATCGCTCCAGGCGCGAGGTTGCCGTTGCGTGGATCGACATCGGCCCATACCACGTGCGCGCCGGCATGCAGAATGGCGAGATTGGTCGGCTCCGCAGTCATCGCCGTGGAGATGACTTCATCGCCAGGTCCGACCCCGGCAAGCAGCAGCGCTACATGCAACGCCGCGGTTCCCGAATAAAAGGACAGCACCTGGGGCTGACCGACGAACGCGCCGAAACGCTGCTCGAATTCGGCTACCGGCGGCCCTTCGCCGATCTGTCCGCTGTAGAGCACCTCGCGCAGGCGCGGCAGCAACGCGGCCTCCGGGGCCATGAAGACTTTGAACAGCGGTATCTGCGCAGCGCTGTTGCTCATGCGGACGGCTAGGATGGATAACGATCGGATTCTAGCGGACATTCAATACCCGAACCAGCAACTTTGTATTCATCACGAAACGAGGGGATACGTCCCCTCGTGCTCCCCTAAGTCAGCGGCCGTTTCGGTAGTTCTGAAACGGCCTGCAGGTCACAACGGGTGCGGGATGGAGGTTGCTATAATCAAGCGCACGTTTTTCTCGCGGCGCAGCGCCCCCGATGGATCAGGAAAATATCGATCAAAAACTGGAACAAGCGATCCGCTTGCATGATGAGGGCAGGTTGGACGCTGCCGAGGCTTTGTACCGGGAGGTGCTGCGCGATATGCCTGACCACCAAACGGCCCTGCATCTTTCCGGCCTCATCGCGCACCAGCGCGGCCGCTACCGCGAGGCCGTGACCCTGATCGAAATGGCGCTCGTCGGTGGCGCCAGGACCGCCGCGATTCACACCAACTGCGGCGTTGCCTACCGCGCGCTCGGAGAACTCGACCAGGCGGCGCGGCATATCGCCTGGGCGATCGCGCTCGACCCGGAATTTGCCGACGCGCACCTAAATTACGCGTTGGTGCTGTTGGATCAGGGATTGGCGCAACAGGCAGCGGTTCATCTAGAGATTGTGCTGACGCTGCGCCAGGATTCGCCCAAGGCGAATTTCTATCTCGGCCGGATCCGCCTGGACGAGGATAAGCCCGCGCTTGCCGCGGAGAAGCTGCGCGCGGCGTTGCGGCTGCAGCCCGGGCATGCCGAGGCGCATTACCTCCTCGCGCGGGCGCTCATTGCCCTGGGGGACACCCGCGCCGCGCTGCAAAGCCTTAGCGCGGCGTTGAAATTGCAGCCGGAGTACGGCCCTGCCGCCTATCTTGCCGCCAAGGCGAGTTTCGAGCTCTGCCGCGAACACGCGGCTCTGGCGCACCTGGATGAGGCGCTGCGCAACCGGCCCTCGCCGGAAGGGGCAACCGGGCTGCGCGCCGCGCGGGCGCGGCTGGGTCAGATCGACCTGTGGTGCGCCGCCGGCGGCAACCGTTATACGCGGCTGGCGCGGCCGCAATGGCTGCGCCTGCCGCAGCCCAAGGCGCTGCCCGAAGACGAGTCGCGGCATTTCGCCCTGCCCAAACCGTTCGCGCTGGAAATCTTTCTCGCGCGGGTCGCCCGGGTGCGGGTGCTGCCGAAGGATCTGCTGCTGCTTTCATCCGACGGCCACTTGTTCCTGGATGGCTTCGTGCGCTTTCCGCAGCAATACGCGCTGCGCGAGGGCGGCGCGATCCGGCATTGTGCCGATGACGGCCGCCTGCTGCTGGCCTTGCCCGAGCGCTGCCTGGCGGTGGACGAACCCTGTGTGTGGCTGGGCGCCGGAAGCAACCATTTCCAGTGGGTGTTCGAATCGCTGGCGCGGCTGTGGGCAATCGAGCAGCAGCCGGAGTTGCAGGATCTGCCCCTGATAGTGCAGGCATCCCTCACCAGTTGGCAGGAGGAGCTGCTGCAATTGCTGGGCTGCGGTCCGGACGAGCGTATCGAAGTTCCGGCCGACGCCATGCTCGAATGCCGCGAGCTTCATGCCGCCTCCATGGTGACGACCGGTCATTTCATTTCACCCGTGGCGATCCAGCATCTGCGCCGGGAGCTGGCGCGCCGCATCGCGCCCGCAATCGATGCGCCACGGCGCATCTATCTGTCCCGTAAAGGCGCGGCGACGCGCAGGCTGGCCAACGAGGCCGAACTGCTGCCGCTGCTCGATCGGCACGGCTTCGTCGCGGTGGATGCGCAAGGCATGGGTGCCGCGGAGCAATTGGCGCTGTTCCAGCGCGCGGAATTCATCCTTGGGGTGGAAGGCGCAGCGCTGGTCAATTTGCTCATAGCGCCCGCCCATGCCAGGGTCGGAATCATCGTCGCGCGCGGCCTGTATCAGCCGCGGCACTATTACGTATCGGCGCCGATCGGGCACGATTTCACCTACCTTTGCGCGGAGCCGGATTATGCTTCGCATGCGGTGCTGGCCGAATGCGATGTCGTGCTTCCGCGCGAGGTGCTGGAAGCATTTCTGGCCGAGTGCTGAAGCGATCCGGCGAAAAGCGGAACTGGTTTTCCCGTGTGCGTTTCGCGCCCTGCGCTACTCGTAGCGCAGCGCTTCGATCGGCGACAGTCTGGAGGCTTTGCGCGCCGGATAGAAACCGAAAAATATTCCGATCGCCGCGGCGAAACCCACCGCAAGCACCACCGATTCCGGCGACAGGCTGGTGCGCCAGCCTGCGAATTCCCCTATGGCGAGCGAACCGCCGAGACCGAGCGCAATGCCGAGCAGCCCGCCGATCAGAGACAGGGTCACCGCCTCGACCAGGAACTGTTTGTGGATGTCGCCGGCGCGCGCGCCGACCGCCATCCTGAGACCGATCTCGCGCGTGCGTTCGGTCACCGACACCAGCATGATGTTCATGATGCCGATACCGCCGACCAGCAGCGACACCGACGCAACGGCCGCGAGCAGCAGCGTCAGGATCTTGCTCGAGGCCTCCTGCGCCTGCAGGATTTCGGTCAGGTTGCGGATGGTGAAGTCGTCATCGGCGCCCGGCTGCAGCTTATGGCGCTGGCGCATCAGTTCGCGGATCCCGTCCTCGGCGTCCTTCATGCTCAGGCCGTCGCGCACCTTGACCGAGATCACGCCGACGCGCCGCAGCTTGCCCTGCGGGTTGCCGAACAGGCGGTTCCGCGCGGTCGTCAGCGGCACCAGGATAACGTCGTCCTGGTCCTGCCCCATCATGCTCTGGCCCTTCTTGTCGAGCACGCCGACGATGGTGAACGGGACTTTGCGGATGCGCACCTGTTGGTCCACCGGATCGGCATCGCCGAAGAGCTGCTTCGCCGCGCTCTGGCCGATCAGCGCAACCTTGCCGGCACCCGATATTTCCGCAGGCTCGAAGCCGCGGCCGGAGAC
>JACRAS010000022.1 GCA_016234705.1 Betaproteobacteria bacterium
CAAGGATAAAAACAAGGACAGCGCTGGGGTTTTATCCAAGATCGTCGATTGCGCGCGGATGCGCTTTTCATCCGTGCGCAAGCGACGATCCGCGCGGACGGTTTTTCGTCCGCGCAGGTTTTGCCAAAACCTGCGCGCTGCACGCGCCAACCCAGTTTTCCGAACGGATGAAAAGCGCATCCGTTCGGAAAACTGGGTTATGAAATTACTCAGCAACAATTGTCACATCCGCGCGAATGTTTTTGGTTGCGGCCGGCAGCCGCTCTAAGGATAAAAACAACGACGGCTTGGGTTTGCCTTTATCCGAGATCCTCGATTGCTGCAGATCGATTTGCGGTCCTGCGTCGATCGATGCCGACGTAGATCTGCCGGCTTACGGCAGATTTACGTAGCGGATATCCACCACGTCCAGTTCTTCCACTCCCGATGGCGTGCGCAACGTCACCGTATCGCCCACGCCCGCCTTGAGCAGCGCGCGGGCGATGGGCGAGACCCAGCTCACCCGTCCCCGCGCCGGATCGACCTCGTCCATGCCGACAATGCTGACGCAGCGCTCGGCGCCGGCGCGATCGCTCACCGTCACCGTGGCGCCGAAAAACACCCGGTCCTGCTCCTGGCCCCCGGTATCCACCACCTCGGCAATCTCCAGGCGTTTGATGAGGAAGCGGATGCGCCGGTCGATCTCGCGCAGGCGCTTCTTGCCGTAGATGTAATCGCCGTTCTCGGAGCGATCGCCATTGGAAGCCGCCCAGTGCACGAGGCCGACCACCTCGGGGCGCTCCACCTCGAGCAGTTGCTTCAGCTCTGCCTTCATGCGGGCGTAACCTGCGGGGGTGATGTAATTCTTCACCCCCGCGGGCTGCGCCGCCTCGGGCTCGAGCTCGTCTTCTTCCGGGCCCTCCTGTTCCTTGGTGAACGCTTTACTCAAGGACTCTCCTCGCCACTATTGCAAACTACTGATTCCACGAATGGATTATACTATTGCCAGCGGAGCGATCTTGCCAATCGTGGCCCGCCTGCTCACAATGGCATTCGAACGATCACAAAGCGGAGGAAGTCATGGACTTTCTGCAAGCCAGAAAATACAAAGAATGGGCGCTCGTCGGTCTGGTCGGCCTCGCCACCCTCTTCTCCCTGCTTCCAGCCAACGTCACCGAGGAACTGAGCATCGACCGCGGCTACATCGCGGCGATCCTCGGCATACTGCTGGTGATCGCGCTGTTCCTCTACCTGAAATTCGCTTTTTTCATCATGGTGGCGCTGCTGGTGGTCGGCGCCAACGTCACCGACAACTGGTCCGATACGCTGGGGATCTCGAAGGTCCCGCTGATCATCGCCCTCGTCGCCATGGTCGGCATCTCGCTCATCAATTACGTGGTCAGCATCCTGCCCACCGGCCTCGAAGCGAAGCCACGGGAAAAAAGTCCCGAGGGCGTCAAGGCGATGTTCTATGCCATCGAGAAGGACAACCTGGTCTACGCGCAGAAAGTCCTGTCGATGGGCTTCGATCCCAACCTGCACAGCGACAATGGCTACACGCCGCTGCAGTACGCGGCCATGCGCGGCAATGCGCAAATGGCCGAACTGTTCATCCGCAACGGCGCCAATGTCAACATCCTCTCCAAGGAAGGCGAAAGCGCGGTGGAGCTGGCGCTGAAAATGGGCCACGGCGAAGCCGCGGATGTGCTGAAGAAAGCGCGCCAGGAACAGCTCGCCCAGGAAGAGGCGGCCAAGGCCGGGGCGAAATAAGGCGGCGCACGCCGAATCTCGGGGTGGTGCGGTTCTCCTTGTATGTTCTGATTTCTCACGCCTCTGCGCGTGAAATCAATTCCCCCCATCAACGGGGTTTTGCAAGAACCTCGGAAGGTATTTATTTTCTGCGGTCCGAGTCCGACCGAGGAACTGAGGAAGGAGCCGATTAGCCATGACCCGCACGACATCGAGCCAAAAACCTAAGCTGTCAAAACTAGAATCGGCGGAAAACGATCCTTCCGGCAGGGCTTTCGTCACCCGCTCAGGAATTGATCTGCCGGCGGAAAATTTCACCGCCGAGACCCTGCGGGGATGGGACCCGGCCCAGAAATTGGGGGAGCCGGGGGAATACCCCTACACCCGGGGAATCCATGCCGATATGTACCGCAAGCGGCCGTGGACGATCCGCCACAACGCCGGCTTCGGCAGCGGCGAGAATACCAACGCGCTGTTCAAATATCTGTTCAAGAACGGACTCACCGGGCTGAACCTGGCCACGGACTTGCCGACCCAAATGGGCATTGAGCCTGACGATCCAAGAGGGCAATTTGAAGCCGGGCGGGTGGGGGTGGCGTTGAGCACCCTGGAAGACATGGAGCGCTTGTACGACGGAATTCCGCTGGACCAGGTGAGCACCTCCACTGCACACAACGGCATGGCCATCGTTTTCCTGGCCCAATACGTTCTCGCCGCGCAAGCGCAGGGCGTGCCGCCGTCGGCCATCCGGGGCACCGTGCAGAACGACATTATCAAGGAAATTCTCGCCAGGGGTACCTACATATTTCCGCCGCGCCCATCGATACGGCTGGCGGGGGACGTGATCGAGTGGTGCATCAACAATGCGCCGAAATTCAACCCGATCAGCGTTTCCGCCTGCCATATGCAGCAGGCGGGGGCGACACATATTCAATCCTTTGCGTACACTTTCGCCAATGCTCAAGTTTACCTGGACGAGCTGATCCGCCGGGGCTATTCGGTGGACCAGGTGGCGCCGCTGTTTTCGTTCCTTATCCCGTCGACGGTGAACTTTTTCGAGGCGGCCGCAAACCATCGTGCCGCCCGCCGGCTGTGGGCTTCTATCCTGAGAGAAAAATATGCCGCGAAAGATCCCCGCTCTTGGATGCTTCGTGCGGCGACTGCCGGAGACCAGACCGAACTCACCGCGGCCCAGCCCCTCAACAACCTGGCCCGCATCACCCTGCATTGCCTGGGGGCGGCGCTGGGAGGATCCCAGTCGATCATTCTGGCCGCCTACGATGAAGCATTCGACATACCCACCGAAAAATCCTTCCGGGCAACTCTCATGGCGCAGAACATCGTCCAGCGCGAGTCCGGGGTGGCGGACGTGGTCGACCCGCTGGCGGGGTCCTACTACGTGGAATGGCTCACCGATCGCTCGGAACAGGAGATGCGGGCCATCCTGCAGAAAATCGCCGATGCCGGCGGCATGGTGAAAGCCATCGAAGAGGGAATCGTGCAGAGGGATATAGCGCGTCAGGCCTATGCGGAGGAACGGCGGATCCAAAGCGGACAGAAGGCCAGGGTGGGAGTGAACTGCCTGGTGGTGAAGGAGGAGGAGGGAGGAATGGAGCAGGAGACCTTCAGCGTCGATCCGGATCTCGGGCGCCGGCATATCGAGCGGCTGAAGGAGATCCGCCGACAGCGCGACCAGGGCAAGCTCACCGAATCCCTCGAGGGACTGAAAAGAGCTGCCGCGGACGAGAGTCAGAACCTCGTTCCCCACGTCATGGAAGCGGTCCGCTGCATGGCCACGGGGGGCGAAATTGCAGGGGTGTTGAGGGAGGTGTTCGGAACCTACAAGCCTCCCTCAGGGGTTTGAGCAAAGACTTGTTGAACCAAGAGAGGGATCAAATGGAACACTCACGGCACACCCGCGTCCTCGTCGCAAAGCCGGGCCTGGACGGCCATGACCGCGGTGCCAAAGTCATCGTGCAAGCGCTTCGCGATGCCGGAATGGAGGTGATCTATACCGGCTTGCACCAGACCCCGCAGCAGATAGCCCGGGTGGCCATGCAGGAAGACGTCGATGTGGTCGGACTGAGCATCCTGTCCGGCGCGCATGAAGCCCTTTGCCAAGTGGTGATGGAGGAACTCAGTGCGCAGGGTCTGGGGAACGTGATGGTGATCGTCGGCGGGACTGTTCCTCCCAAGGATGTCCCCAAGCTGAAAGCCATTGGGGTAAAGGAGGTGTTCGGCGCCGGCTCCAGGTTCGAAGACATCGTGCAGTCCATCAATACCCATGTGCGCTAGTACGAGTGGCGTTCATCAGCTTCGGGTCGCTGCGCGCTGGGGCCGCGACCGACAGGGGATATGGGCTGAGAAAAATGGGCAATGACGCAACCGACCTGCTGGAGGCCGGCATCCGGGGGTTCAAGGCCAGGCACGAAAGAGGACTTGCCAGGCTGATCACACTGGTGGAGACATCCCCCGAATTAGGCGATAGCATTTTTTCGAGGATAGGCGAGAGCCCTGCTCAGTCTCAGTGCCACGTGATCGGTTTCACCGGCCCTCCGGGGGCCGGCAAGAGCACCCTGGTGAACGCCGTCACCGCGGTGCTCAGAGGCGAAGGTCATCGGGTCGGCATCATCGCAGTGGACCCCACCAGCCCATTTTCCGGCGGGGCGATGCTGGGGGACCGGATTCGCATGGAACGGCATTATCTGGATCCGGGGGTATTCATCCGCAGCCTCGCCACCCGCGGGGGCGTCGGCGGGCTGTCCCCGGCCACCAGGGACGTGATCAAGCTGATGCGGGCCTTCGGTTTCGATTACATCCTGGTGGAGACGGTAGGAGTGGGCCAGACCGAGCTGGATATCATGGCGGCGGTGGACACCGTGGCGGTTGTGCTGGTGCCGGAGGCGGGGGATAGCATCCAGGCCATGAAGGCGGGCCTTATGGAGATCGCCGACGTGTTTGTGGTGAACAAGGCGGACCGGCCCGGAGGTCAGGAATTCGAATCCGCTTTGCGGGCCATGCTGGGCCTGGCCCAGCAGCAGCGTCCGTGGGAGCCTCCGGTGGTGACCGCCCAGGCCGATCAGGACATAGGCAGCGCCGAAGTGATGGCGGCAATCAACCTCCATGCCCAGTACCTGCGCCGATCGGGGGAATTGGAAATCCGGCGTACCCTGCGGGAAGAACGGGAGCTGCTGGACATGGCTTTCGCTCACCTGGGCCAGCGTTGGAAGGCCATCAAGGGCCGGCCGGAATGGACGGAGCTGGCCGCCGGGGTGATTTCCCGGCGCGTCGGGGTGGATCGCTTCCTCAAGGCCATTGCCGATTCGGCGTAGGGATTAGTCTCTTATAAGTCAGGAGTTGACAAAAATGGCGAAGACTTGGATAAATAGAGACAGCGTATTCGCGGGGGGATTTACAAGGGGGGCGCGCCCCCCCTTGTTCGTGGGATAAAGGCTTTTCCCCTGCCGGAGATACTTCGTTTGGTTCCGGCTTGTCCGGCTTACGGGGAAGGTACGGCGCGGCGAATCCCGCGAAGCGGACGCCGCATGTACGCGGCACAATGACGGGAGGTGGCTGTGACGGAATGGCCCTTGTCCGGGATCAGAATCCTGGACCTGACGCATTTTCTGGCGGGCCCGTTCGGGTCCATGATCCTGGGGGATCTGGGGGCGGAGGTGATCCGCATCGAGCATCCCATCCATCTAGAGGATGCACGCAAGACGCCGCCCCATTTCATGGCGGGGGAGAGCATCTATTTCCTGTGTCTCAACCGCAACAAGAAGAGCATCACTCTGGATCTGAAAACCCCCCAGGGCCTGGAAGTGTTCTATGACCTGGTGCGGACCGCCGACGTGGTGTTCGACAACTTCCGGGCGGGGATTACCGAGAAGCTGAAGATTGATTATTCCCGGCTACGCGACATCAAACCCGACATCATCTGCTGTTCGCTGTCCGGGTTCGGCAGCAACGGACCGTTCTCGGACCGTCCCGGTTACGATTACATCATGCAGGGTATCAGCGGACTCATGAGCCTGACCGGCGAGCCCGACGCCCCGCCGCAGAAAACCGGGATCTCGGTGGTGGACCACGTAGGGGGGCTGTACGCGGTCATCGCCATCCTGGCATCGCTGGTGCAAAAGCAGCGTAAGGGCTCCGGTCAATTCTCCGACGTGGCGCTGCTCGACGGCATTCTTTCCTTTTTCAGTTACGTGGCCGGATATTTCTTGAACGCCGGCGACGTTCCGAAGAAAATCCCCGCCTCCGGGCATCCGTCTTACGTCCCGGTGCAGAACTTCGAAACCGCCGACGGAAACATCGTGCTGATGCCGGTCTCCGAAAAATTCTGGCAGGGCACCTGCCGGGCCATCGGCAAGCCGGAATGGGCCGATGACCCCAGGTTCCGGTGTGCCGCCGATCGGCTGCGGAACAAGCAGGCGTTGCTGGACCTGTTGATTCCCTTGCTCAAGCGCAGGCCTTCGGCTCATTGGCTGGAGGTGTTGACGCGCGAGGGGGTGCCCTCGTCGCCCATCAATACCCTCCCCGAGGGGCTGGAGCACCCCCAGGTCAAGGCACGCGACATGGTTGTGGAGGTTCCCCATCCCGGCGCCGGGACGTTCCGGATGCTCGGCAATCCCATCAAGATGCCGGACAAGGATCCGGTCTACGCTTCTCCGCCCCTCCTCGGGCAACATACCGATGAAGTGTTGAGCGATCTGCTGGGTTATTCGAGGGACAAGATCGCGGCGTTGCGCGGCCGGGGAGTGATCCGTTGAGGCGGGATGCCGCAACCGGCGCTGGCGTCCCGGCCGCGTCGAATCGCGGATGATATAGTGGAAGCTATCCGCGACGGCGTTCCGGCGGAATGCGGGGACCCGTGGAAGGGGCGCGAGGAGCGGGCAGCACCGAAATTGGGGACACGAGTGAAGACTGTACTCATCAAAACGGAGGAGACTATGATTCGTCGTCAGGGAAAACGGGCCGGTATTATTCTTGCGTTGGGGTTGGCGCTTTGGGCGGGAGTGTCCGGCGCCCAGGACAAGAAAATTGTCCTGCGCTATGGGGATCATCTGCCCGCCAATCATTTCCTGGCGGAGCCCATGGTCCGGCATTGGCTGAATGCCGTTACCAAGAATACCAATGGCGCCGTGCAGTTCGAATATTACCCGGGAGAGCAATTGGGCAAGGCCAAGGATTTATTGGCCCTGACCCTTTCGGGAGTCGCCGATGTCGCGTTGATCGCGGCGTCCTATACCTCCGACAAGCTGCCCCTGACCTCGGTGGCCGAGTTGCCTGGGGGGCCCGATAAATCGTGCGACGCCACCGCCGCCTTCCGGCGCATTGCGACAGGCGAGGGAATGCTCGCCGTCAAGGAATACGTTCCGTTGGGATATCGGGCCATTTCGGTCGTAGTCCTTCCGCCGCAGCAGATTTTTTCCCGGCACGAATTGAAGTCGGCCAAGAGTTTCGACGGGATGAAACTCACGACGGCGGGGGGCGCCAAGGAAATCATGCTGCGCAAGTTGAATGCGGTGCCGATTCGGATGGGAGCGCCGGAAATCTATGAATCCCTCTCCCGGGGCACCATCGACGGGGGCATTTTGGCCACCGCAAGCATCCTGTCGTACAACCTGCCGGGCCCCGCCAAATACGTCACCCTGGGGGAAAATTTCGGCAGTACCGTAGTCATCATCGGTATCGGCGAAACCCGCTGGAAACAACTCCCGCCGAGCGTTCAGAAAGTCATGATGGAGGCGGGGGAGGCGACCGGCCGGAACATGTGCGGGGTGCTCGACAAGGACACTGGGGCCGATTACGAGAAACTGGCCCAGCGGGGAGCCGCGGCGGTGCGATTTTCGGCGGCCGACCATCAGGAAATCGCCGCCAAGGCCGCCACCGTTCAGGCCGAATGGGCCGAGGCCCTCGACAAGCGGGGGAAGCCGGGCACGGAAATATTGAAAGCCTTTAATCATGCCTTGACCGCAGGACGTTGAGATCGGGCCTCGGCCGCCGTTTCCCGAGAAATGTGTCGATGCCGACCTTTGTGTCCCGGCGGTCCCGAATCGCGGATGCAGTGGAAGGCCTCCGCGATGGCCTGTTGTTCATCCCCCTCTATCTGCCGCTGGCGATTTCCTACGCCATCGCAGGGCAGATGTCCGGCCTCCGGGACTGGGAGATCGTCCTGTGGTCGGCCGTCATTTACGCGGGCTCGGCCCAGTTAGCTTGTTTGAGCGCTTTGTCGGCGGGAGCAGGACTGGTGGAACTGTTGATCATCACTTTCATGGCCAACGCCCGTCACGGCTTCATCGCCATCGGCGTGACGCCGTACCTTGGCGGCGTGACGCGCCGGGCGCTGCCGCTGCTGGGGTTCACCCTGGCCACTTCTTCGGTGGGCCTGCTGCCGGCCAAGGTCGCCAGGGGCGGCGATTTGCAGGCCTACGGACTGTCGGCCCAGTTTTGTCAATGGGCCCAGTGGGTGCTGTTTACGCTGTTGGGAGTCCGGCTGGGTCCCCTGGTTCCCGCCGCCTGGACTCCGGTCCTCGGCTTCGCCGTGCCCGCGGCGTTCCTCGGCCTGCTGGCTCCCTTGGTCCGGGAAAGCCCTGGGAGCGGGCTCACGGTGGCGCTCGTTTCCGCGGCCCTGGGGCTCGGGTTGACGGCGTTCTGGCCTCCCCAGATTTGCGCCATCGTCGGCACTTTGGGGGGGGCGGTGGCGGGACTGCTGATCCCGGAGCGAGGTGACCGTGGAAAATGTTGAGGGGGTGTTGCCGATGATCGTCGGAACGGCGGTGCTGACTTTCGGGGTTCGCTATTTGCCGATGGCGCTGCTCGGCGGGCTGCGGCTTAGGCCCATGTTGGAAAGATTCCTGCGGCATCTGCCCATCGGCATCCTTGCAGCGCTGGTGGCCCAATCCACGTTTTTGCGGGGAGGGGTGCTGAGCATGGCCATGTCGGACTATTATTTGCATGGGCTGCTTGCCGCGCTATTGTTGGCGATCTGGACGCGCAGCTTGGCGGCGGTGGTATTCGGCGGATTGGGGCTGGTGGGATTGCTGACGTTTTTGGGGAAGGGATAGGCGCAGCCGTTTCCGCGGCCGGATGAGAGCTTGTGCAAAAATCGTCTCGAGCAGGCAAAGATGCGAGGCTGTTGCGGAGTAGGCCATTGCGGAGTAATTGCATAGCGCGGCCGCTGGCCGCAACCAAAATGACAAAAACTTTCGCGCGGATGTGACAATTGTTGAGGGGTAATTGCATAACCGTATTTTCTGTACGGATGTGCTTTTCATCCGTACAGAAAATACGGTTGGCGCGCGCAGCGCGCAGGTTTTGGCAAAACCTGCACGGACGAAAAACCGTCCGCGCGGATCCTCGATTGCGCACGGATGAAAAGCACATCCGTGCACAATCGAGGATCTCGGATAAAGGCAAACCCAAGCCGTCGCCGCTCTTATCCTTAGCGCGACCGCTGGCCGCAACCAAAATGACGAAAACATTCGCGCGGATGTGGCAATTATTGCGGAGGAATTGCATAGTCCGTCATCGGGGTTTGCGATGATACGCGATCGGGCTCGCGCGGGCGTCCTGATAAGATGATGTCCTCGAAAAGCGGAGGACCCATGGCCAAACCCAAGTATCTAGGCTTCGATACGCTCAGCCTGCACGCCGGACAGGCGCCGGACCCGCACACCGGGGCGCGCGCCACGCCGATCTATTTCACCACTTCCTTCGTGTTCAGCGATTCCGACCACGACGCGGCGCTGTTCAACATGGAGCGCGCCGGTCACGTGTATTCGCGCATCTCCAATCCGACCAACGCGGTGCTGGAGGAAAGAATGGCGGCGCTCGAAGGCGGGGTCGCCGCCATCGCCACCGCCAGCGGCCAGGCGGCGCTGCACCTCGGCCTCGCCACGATCGCCGGCGCCGGCTCCCACATCGTCTCTTCCGGCGCGCTCTACGGCGGCTCGCACAATCTGCTGCATTACACGCTGCCGCGCTTCGGCGTAGCAACCACCTTCGTCAAGCCGCGCGAACTGGACGCATGGCGCAAGGCCATCCGGCCTACTACCCGCGCGCTGTTTGCCGAGACCCTGGGCAACCCCGGGCTGGACGTGCTCGACATTCCCGCGGTGGCGGCGATCGCGCACGAGCACGGCTTGCCGCTGATGGTCGATTCGACCTTCACCACGCCCTATCTGCTGCAACCCTTCGCTCACGGCGCCGATCTCTTGTTCCATTCCGCCACCAAGTTCCTCGGCGGGCACGGCGTGGCCATCGGCGGGGTCCTGGTCGACGGCGGCACTTTCGACTGGGTCGCTTCGGGCAAGTTTCCGGAAATCAGCGGCGCCTACGAGGGCTTCCACGGCATGAATTTCTCGGAAGAGTCCAGCGTCGCCCCGTTCTCGCTGCGCGCGCGGCGCGAGGGGTTGCGCGACTTTGGCGCCTGCATGAGCCCGGCCACCGCATTCCAGATCCTGCAAGGGGTCGAGACGCTGCCCCTCAGGATGCAGCGCCATGTCGAGAACACGCGCAAGGTGGTCGAGTTCCTGGTGAAGCATCCGGCGGTCGAGTCCGTGTCCTATCCCGAGCTGCCCGAGCATCCCGATTACGCCTTGGCGAAAAAGCTGCTGCCCAAGGGCTGCGGCGCGGTATTCAGCTTTTCCGTCCGCGGCGACCGCGCCGCCGGCCGGCGCTTCGTCGAGGCGCTGAAAATATTTTCCCATCTCGCCAACGTCGGCGACGCCAAGTCGCTGGTGATCCATCCGGCGAGCACCACGCATTTCCGCATGGACGATACAGCGCTCGAGGCAGCCGGCATCAGCGCAGGCACGATGCGACTCTCCATCGGACTCGAAGACGTGGACGACCTGATCGAGGACCTCGGGGGCGGCCTGCGCGCGTCGCAGAAAAGCAAATAGGACGCACCGCCATGGAACTCACAATCAAGGGCAAAAAAGCCTACGCCTACACCGGCGGCAAGAACTTCGATGCGAGCCTGCCCACCGTGGTCTTCTGCCACGGCGGCCAGCATGATCACAGCGTGTGGATCCTACAGAGCCGCTACCTCGCGCACCACGGCTATAGTGTGCTCGCGCTAGACCTGCCCGGCCATGGGCGCTCGGAAGGCCCGGCGCTCGCGCGCATCGAGGACCTGGCCGACTGGATCGCGGCGGTGCTCGACGCGGCGGGCGTCAAGCAGGCGAGCG
Organism: Betaproteobacteria bacterium; assembly: GCA_016234705.1. GTDB lineage: Bacteria > Pseudomonadota > Gammaproteobacteria > Burkholderiales > SG8-39 > 2-12-FULL-64-23. Next base: position 10,926 of record JACRAS010000022.1, read on the forward strand.
TGGTCGGCCACAGCATGGGTTCGCTCATCGCGCTCGAATGCGCGGCGCGCCATTCCGCGCGCATCGCCAGGATCGCGCTCCTTGCCACCGCCTATCCGATGAAAGTCTCGGCCGAGTTGCTCGACGCAACGAAGAACAACGAGCCTCTCGCGCAGGACATGGTCAACATCTGGTCGCACCTGGCCTATGCGCAATACCCCAACAATCCGGGGCCGGGCTTCTGGTTGATAGGCGAGAACCTGCGCCTGATGCAGCGGCAAAAGCCCGGCGTGATGCATGTTGATTTTGCCGCTTGCAACGCCTACGCCGGGGGTGCCGAAGCCGCGGCCAAGGTGCAGTGCCCGGCGCTGTTCCTGATCGCGCGGCGCGATTCGATGACCCCGGCGCGCTCGGCGCAGGCTTTCGCGCAGGCGGTCAAGGGCACGCGCACGGTCATGATCGAAGGCAGCGGGCATAACATGATGGGCGAAAAGCCGGACGAAGTGCTCGACGCGCTGGTGGCGTTCCTGAAGTAGGCGCGCCGGCTGCTCCCCGCAGAACCGCGATAGAGTGAGGAACCTGAATGCCCGAGAAGGAAGCCACGGCCCGCATCAAGATCAACAAGCTGCTCGAAGCCGCGGGTTGGCGCTTCTTTCCGGAAGGGAGCGCGCCCGCCAATATCCGCCTCGAGCCCAGCGTCACGATCAAGTCGAACGACCTGGCTGCGCTCGGCGACAACTGCCTGACGCTGCGCGAGATCCTGGAGAAGGTGTTTGGCCTCATTCCGCGCTTCAAGTCAAGAGATGAATTGCTGAAGAAGGAGTTCGCCAAGTTCGTCGCCGATTTCAAGCCCGAGGAGGCCGAGGCCATCCCCGCCATCAAGACCTTTTTCAAGGCCTACGTCACCAGCGTCCAGGTGCGCCACATCATCGAAAGCAAAGACTTCACCGTGCTCGCAACCCATCCGATGTTTTCCACCCGCGACTTCAAGGCGGTGCCTCAGAAGTACCGCGCGCTCGTCCCGGAATACATCAAGGACTGCGTCTGCTTGAACCAGTTCGCTGCCTGAGCCATGAATCCAACCAGACATCGTTTAATTTGTGGCGAATTCGCCCTATTTAATTCCCTCGAATTCGAGGGGTTTGGCGCTATCCCACGTCAAACGCAGACCCCATGAGCAAGACAAAGAAAAGCACCATCGAGGTTCAGGGGGCTTCCGTCGCGGTACTTTCGCAGAACAGGCAAGACCTTATCTCCCTCACGGATATCGCCCGGTTCAAGAACCCGGAACGCAGCGACGACCTCATACGAAACTGGCTGCGCAACCGCAACACGGTTGAATTCCTGGGTATATGGGAAAAACTCCATAACCCGGCTTTTAATTCCGTCGAATTCGACGGAATTAAAAGTCAAGCAGGCTTGAACAGCTTTATCCTCACGCCAAAACAATGGATCGAAAAAACTAGCGCCATAGGAATCATCTCCAGCACGGGTCGCTACGGCGGCACTTACGCTCACCAGGATATAGCCTTCGAGTTTGCCTCCTGGGTTTCTGTTGAATTCAAGCTCTACCTCATCAAGGAATTCCAGCGCCTGAAGGAAGACGAAAACCGCCGTCTGTCGTTGGCCTGGAACCTGAACCGCACCCTGTCCAAGCTCAATTACCGCATCCACACCGACGCCATCCAGGCGCACCTGATTCCGCCAGAAGTAACGCCGGCACAGGCCGCCATCACCTACGCCACCGAGGCCGACTTGCTCAATGTCGCCTTGTTCGGCCGGACCGCGAAGCAGTGGCGGGATGCCAACCCTGGGCTCGACGGCAACATGCGCGATTACTCCACGGTCGAACAATTGCTGGTACTGGCCAACCTCGAAGGCATGAATGCCGAAATGATCCACATGCGTCTTTCCCAGGGTGAGCGGCTCAAACGACTTAACCAGATCGCCATCCGGCAGATGCAGGTGCTGACGGCTGCACCGGCGCTCAGGCAGCTAAAGGGATAAGCGTGCTCGACACCAACACCAAGCGCCGCATCGACACCGCCCGCGACATCCTCGTGGGCAAGGTGCCCGACCCGAAAAGCCAGGTCGAGCAGATCACTATTGCTTTGATCTACAAATTCATGGACGACATGGACGCCGAAGCCGAGGAGTTGGGCGGCAGGCGCAAGTTCTTCGCCGGCGCGTTTGCCCGCTACGGCTGGGCCAAACTGATGCGGTCCGGGCTCGGCGGCCACGAGACCCTGAACCTCTACGCCGAGGCCATCGCCAAGATGCCGGAGAACCCCGGCATCCCGCCGTTGTTCCACGACATTTTCAAGAACGCCTAGCCGCAAGCCCGCGAAAGGCCATGCAATGAGCGTCAAGATCATCGGCAGTTATCTCTCCCCCTATGTGCGCAAGGTGCTGGTCGCGCTTCATCTCAAGGGTCTCGACTATGAGATCGATCCAATCATCCCTTTCTTCGGCGACGAGCGCTTCGCTGCGCTCAGCCCCTTGCGCCGCATACCCGTTCTCGTCGATGGCGCGCTGACACTGTCGGACTCCTCGGTGATCTGCCAATACCTGGAAGAGCGCTATCCGCAGCCGGCGCTCTACCCCGCCGACATCGACGAACGGGCGCGCGCCCGCTGGCTGGAGGAGTACGCCGACACGCGCATGGGCGAGGTCTTCATCTGGCAATTGTTCAACCAGGTGGCGATCAACCGTTTCGTCTGGGGAACAAAGACGGATGAAGCGGCCTTGGGCAGAACGTTGGCAGAGGAAGTGCCGCAGGTTCTGGACTACCTCGAGACGCAGCTTCCGCAGCAGGGCTTTCTCTTCGGCGGCGTGTCGATTGCCGACATCAGCCTCGCCGCCTTCTTTCGCAATGCCGCCTTTGCGCGTTTTCGAATCGACGCCGGCCGCTGGCCGGCGACGGCGGCTTTCGTGGAGCGGGTGCTGGGCCTGGAGGCCTTCGGCCGGCTCAAGCCCTTCGAAGACCGGTTGATGCGCACGCCGATCCCGCAACACCGTGCCGCGCTGGCCGAGCTGGGCGCGCCCTTGGCCGCTGAGAGCTACGCTACCCCCGTGCCCCGCCGCGGCATCATGCGTATCTGAGATCGGCGCAGTGATTATGCGCACCTTGGCAACCAACACAGGTTCATCGAGCATGCGCCGGCCCGCCAATTTAGGATTGCCCGGCGGATTGATTTTCCTATCGCTTTCATTACCGTGCGCCGGAAACTTCGATAACGTAGGAATGAAAGGACCTCAACGTGAAACTGAATACCACCTTTCGCTACCTTGCGCCGTCCTCGCGCTACCATGCGGGGCCGGGCTCCATCTCGCGGATCTACTCCGAAGCGAAGCGCATTGGCGCATCACGCGCGTTCGTCATCTCGAGCGAGACGCTGGCAAGGACCACGGACCTGAACGATAAAGTCCGGGCAGCCTTGGGCGACCTCTACGTCGGCACCTGGGCCGGCGCGAAGAAGGAGTCGCCCATCCCTTCGGTTATGGAGGGTGTGCAAGCGGTGAAGCAGGCCAGACCCGACCTCATCGTTACCGTGGGCGGCGGCAGCGCTGTCGTGACCGGCCGCGCGATTACGATCATTGTGGGCGAGGACAAGACGATCGAGGAGATGTATACCAAGCACGCTCCGGGTCGAGCGCCCGACGTGTACCGGGCCAGCAAACCTAAGATCCCGAACATCATCGTCAATACGACCCCCACCACCGGTATCGACCGCGGCGGCGCGGCGATCTACGACAGCGTCGCGCCGCACCGCAAGGAACTGTACGACCCCAAAACCCGCCCGCTGGCGGTGATCATCGACCCGCAGGCGCTCCTGACCGCGCCTTTGGATCTCTACAGGGACACCTCGCTCACCACGTTTTCCGACATTATCGCTTCCGGCAATACCGGCGGGCTGCAAGCGCCGGAGTTGAACCCGCTTGCCTACGCCGACGAGCGCATGGCGTTGGAGTTGTCCGTGGCGAATCTGCCCAAACTGGTGGAGCATCCGAACGACGGCGAGGCGCGGGTCAACCTCTGCCTGGCGGCCATTCTGTGTAACCGGGCTTCCCAGTCCACGTACAACATCGGCGGGCGCAATCGAACGACCGGACTGGGTTATAAACTGCGCTATCACTACGCCCACATCGGCCAGGGGGCCGCGGGCGCAGTGATGCTGGCCACGAATCTGCGGATAAACCTGGACCTCATGACCGAGGGCATGGCCAGAATCGCCGATGTCCTGCGCATCAGGCTGGCCGGCATGAACGATAGGGAGGCTGCGCAGACCCTCATTGTCTGGGTCGAATCCTTCCTGCGGTCCATCGGCGCGGCAACCCGCTTGCGCGACCTCAACGTGCCCCGAAAGGACTTGCGCCGATTGGCCGAGGAAGATGCTCGCGTCCTTTACTTTGGTGAAGGCACGGGCCGCATCACCGACCCGGATGAGCTGGTCAAGGTGCTGGAGATGGCATACTAAACCGGAGTTCGATCGCAAGACGCAGGAAGTCCTGTGTGTGCGGCAAGGCCGTTGCGCCGCTCTTGCGATTGCTGTAAATTGCCCGGTGGCTAACCAATAATACAGTTTGAAATCCAGGCGATTTGCCGTGAAGGGGGAGCCTGAATGAACATAAGTACATTATGCGCAGTTCGGGTTCCAACTCGGGTTCATCCCATCTGAATCGGCAGGCGGGTGTTGGGTTGTCCGGTGGATTGATTTTCCTATCGCTCGGATGCGCCGTTTGCCGAGCAGGAAGAACTGCACGGCCGACCCGCATCAAGGAACGTTTATCCCATAGGAATACAGATGACATCGATGTTTGAGTTCGTCAACTACCGCGTCGACGATGGCGTCGCGGAAATTACCATGAATCGGCCCCCGGTCAACGCGATCAACCATCAACTGGCGCGAGACGTGATCGGCGCCTATAAGTTCGCCAAGGACGACGAATCCGCGCGCGTGGTGATTCTCGCGAGCGCGCTGCCGGAGGTATTTTCCGCAGGTGTCGACCTTAAGATGGCACTCGAATTCGACGGCCAGGGCTTGCGCAAATTCCTTGAAGTCTTCTACTACGAGCACCACGACGTATTGTATCGCCTCGGCAAGCCGGTGATCGCGGCCGTCGCCGGCCATGCGCGCGCAGCCGGAGTGACGTTCGCCGTTTCCTGCGACATGATCATCGCCGCCGAAGAAGCGCAATTCGGCTACCCGGAAATCAACGTGGGCCTACTGCCGGCCATGCACCTGGTGCACCTGTCGCGCGTCGCCGGTCGCCATCGCGCCGCGCAGATGCTTTATACCGGCGACATCGTTAGTGCCGCGGAGATGTACCGGCTTGGCGTACTCAATGAGGTCGTGCCGCGTGAACAGGTTCTACCGCGGGCACGCGAGTTAGCCGCCAAGCTGGCGCGCAAATCGCCGATCGCGCTCAAGCTGTTGCGTGACGCCTTTGTCCGTGCCAATGAGCTTGACTACCGGCGGTCGATCGAGAGCGTCGTCGAAACCACTTGCAGCCTGAAGGACACCGAGGATTCGACCGAGGCACTCATGGCTTTTGTACAAAAGCGCGAAGCCGTCTATACGGGACGCTAAGACCACGCGCGCAATATCAAGCGTAAGCAAGCACGGAGACATCGATAAAACGAGCAGTTGGCGCCGGCCGGAACGCCGCGCGACATCGTCGAGTTGGCAGGCGGATCTTGGGTTGCCCGGTGGATTGATTCTCCTATCGCTTGTCGCTTCGCTTCCTAAAAATAAAAAGGCGGGAATGCCCGTTTCCCGCCAAAGAGGGGCGCCACTGGCCCGATTTCTGAAGATGCAACAGTATCGCAGCCAACGATTCCGCCCATCGGAGATTTTGCTTTCCCGGCAGTTGCGCCGAGCGGGAGCCTCGCGCCTTGTAGGGCAGATTCTCTGTTGACCATGAGCCCCCGTTCCGAATTTCTAGCCGGGATCAAGGATCTGCTGCCGTCGACCCCGGGAATAGTGATGTTCTCCGTGGTTGTCGGGGTCGCGGCCGCCGGTGCAGGAGTCTCGGTGATGGCCGCCGCGATGATGGGACTGTTGGTATTCGCGGGCTCGGCCCAATTGGTAGCGTTCCAACTGGTCGCGGCCGGGGTGCCGGTGCTGGTGATCCTGCTTAGCGTACTGATCATCAACTTGCGGCTGGTGATGTACAGCATCTCGGTGGCCCCCTATTTCCGGTACTTGCCCCTGAAATGGAAGGCCCTGCTGGCCCATATGCTTACCGATCAAGTCTATGCTTTTACGGTGCTGCATTTCGAGGGCCGGCCCGATTCCCGGCACAAACACTGGTATACCCTGGGAGCGGGCCTGACCCTTGGGGTTCCGTGGGTAATCGCGGGGGTCGCCGGGTTTCTATTGGGCGCGAGCATTCCGCGCAGTTGGTCACTGGACTTTACCCTGGCGCTGACCTTCATCGGCCTGGTAGCTCCTGCGGTGAAGGACCGTGGAACCTTGGCGGCGGCCTTGACTGCCGGCGTAGTGGTGGTGGCTGCGGCGGCGCTGCCGATGCGGCTCGGACTGATCACAGCGGCCCTGGCGGGAATGGCGGCGGGAGCATGGGCGGAGCGATGGAAGACACGTTGACCGTCTGGCTGGTTATCGCCGGGACTGCGGTAATTACTTTTTGCCTGCGCTTTTCCTTCATCGCTTTGCAGGAGCGCATCGAAATTCCCCAGGTGGCGCAGCGAGCACTGCGCTACGCGCCGGTGGCGGTGTTGACCGCCATCGTGGTGCCGCTGGTGCTCAACCCAGGGCCGGGGTTCACGCTAGCTCCGGACAGCTTGCGCCTGGCCTGCGCCATGGCCGCCTTCCTCATCGCCCGGGCCAGCCGCAACATCCTGTTTACCGTGGCCGGAGGGATGCTGCTGTTATGGAGCCTTCAGGCCGTGTTCAGCTAGCCGAAGGGGCACAATGACGCGGACGGTGCCGCTGCGGCGCGCTTGAAGGCCCCGGTCAACGGGTTGATGAATCCGCTCTTTGATCAAAAACTATTATGCGCAGTTCGGCGACCATGTGCGCGTAATGCGGCGCGATCTCGAGCATGCCGCGGCAAGCCGAGAAGGTGATCGAAAATCACAAGAAACCGGCGAGCTTCTGTCTCAGCGCCTCGAAACGGGCGTTGATGTTTCCCACGATGTCAGCCATCACTTCGCCGGCATCTTGCACCTCGGTGATCAGCCCGGCAACCTGCCCGCAACAGATCTCGGCCCCGTCCACCTCTCCCAGGTGTTGGGCGTGGTACTGGGAATGCTCGCTCAGATAGCGGCGCAGGTCTTCTGCGGACGCCCCGGAAGTCCGCATGCCCGTGTACTGTTTCGAGAAGTTGTTGATGAGGTCCCGGGCGAGCATGTGGTCCTTCGGCACAGAGGCGGTGCACACGTCTTCTCCCCTCGCGATGGCCTCCTTCACGCGAGGATGGCTCTCCGATTCACTGGTGACCATGAACCTCGTCCCCATGTAGATCCCGTCTGCCCCCAGCGCCAGAGCGGCCAGAACCCCGCGCGCGTCCCCGATGCCGCCGCCGGCGACTACGGGTACCCTTACCGCATCGGCGACCAGGGGTGTCAATACCAGGGTGGTCAGCTCGGTGAATCCCTTGTGGCCGCCGGCTTCGAAACCTTCGCAGATCACGGCGTCCACCCCGGCCTGTTCGGCCTTTATCGCGTGTCGCGCGGTGGAAATCGCGTGGAGGACCTTGACGCCGGCGTGTTTGAGAACCCGCGTGTATACATCGGGTCTTCCGACCGAGACGATCGCCACTGGGACCGCCTCCTCGATCACCACCTCTACGATCTTCTTTGAGAATTTGACGTCGCTCCCAAATCCGACCACGATGTTGACGGCAAAAGGCGCTCGGGTCAGGCTGCGCACCTTTCGAATCTGAGCCCGCGTTCTCTCCCCGGTGAGCTCGGCGTCCGCAGTGATGCTCTCGGCGCCCGCGTTCGGCCCGAGCGTCCCCAGCCCTCCGGCCTCGGATACCGCCGCGGTAAGCGCAGCCCCGCTCACCCAGTTCATCGGCGCTTGAAGGATAGGGTAGCGAATACCCAGCAGATCACAAATGCGGTTCTTGCCCATGGCTTCATCCCGTTTCCGTGGGATCGCAGTTTTTTAGGGACGGTTCATCGTGACGATGGCGACGCGCCCGTTCTTTTCGTATTCGACGCATTTCATCGCACTACTCCGGTAGTTCTTGGCTAAGGTCGTATCCGGCTTTTTTCAGGATGCGGGCGGCATTCTTGTAATAGAGCTTGTCAAGGACTTCCTTGGAATAGCCCTCGGCTTCCCAGTCGCGGTACAGCTTGTCGTAGGTGAACATGGGATAGTCTGCCCCGAATATGATTCGGTCCTGGAGCCTGTGGGCGATTTCCCATTTCAGGTCGGGTGCGAAATACTTGGGAGACCACCCGTGCAGGTCGTAGCCAACGATATTTGCTTTATGCATGAGTATGGCGATCATTTCCGTCTGCCAGGGCCATGCCGGACGGGCGGCGATGATGTCCAGGTGCGGGAACTTAGCTGCCACCTCATCCACATGCCTCGGGTGGCACGGATCCAGGGTGCAGCCCAGGCCTCCTCTGAATCCCGCTCCCCATCCGGTGTAGCCCACCATCAGATGGACCGGTTTTTTCGCCTCGGCGCACAGATCATAAAACGGGTAAAACGCCTTGTCGGAAGGCGGCAGGCGCATGGCCATAGACATGGAAGTGAAACCAACTCCCACCTTCAGGTCTCTGATACATCGCTCAAGCTCTCTCAACCCGGCCAGACCGGTTTCCGGGTTGATCGCCACCCAGATTCCCAGGTACACATCCGGGTCGTTCCGCATCAGCTCGGCAGCGTAGTCGTGATATTCCTTGACCGCGTCGATGGGCATAGCCATGGTGAAACTGAAATCGAGTATTACCTTGACGCCGGCGTCCCTCATCACCTGCGCTTGCTGCTTCTCGGTGTGATGCACTATCTTGTACTTATAAGTCTCCTGTGCATGCTGCTCTTCCTCGGGTGTTCTCCAGAGAGAGCCTTTCTTGGTGCCAAAATGGGAATGGATATCTATTGCTCTGAGCTTCTTCAGTTTCTTCAGTTTCTTCATTTTGCCTCCGCTATGTGTGTTGATTTTTGCTCGATCATAACTTGATCAAAATTATGGCGCCACCAAGTTGGCAGGTGGATCTTGGCTTGCCTGGCGGATTGATTCTCCTATCGCTGTACTTTCCCGTGTACTTTCCCGTTGACAGCAGTATGGCGCGTGCAGGAATATAGGTACACCGACCTGTGAAATCCTATTTATGCAAACCCAAAACAATCGCCGCGCCATGCTGCTCCTCATCGTGCTGAGCGGCCTGATCATCTCGCTGTGCATAGGGCTGCGCCAGAGCCTGGGCCTGTTCATGCGGCCGATGACGCTCGAGCTGGGGATCTCGGCGGCGACTTTCGGCTTCTCGATCGCGCTGCAGAACATCGTCTATGGCGTGTCGCAGCCCTTCATCGGCGCGCTCGGCGACCGCTACGGCTCCCGGCCGGTGCTGGTCGGCACCGCGCTGATCTACGCAGCCGGGCTGCTGCTGATGGTTTACTCGAAGGGCGTGCCCGGCGGGCTGGAAGTGGCGGGTTTTCTCATCGGCATCGGCACCGCCGGCACCGGCTTCGGCGTGCTGATCGGCACCATCTCGCGCGCCACCCCGCCCGAGAAGCGCATCCAGACCGTCGGCATCGTGGCGGCGGCGGGCTCGCTCGGTACCATGGTGATTGCCCCGGTCGGCCAGTGGCTGATCGACGGCTTCGGCTGGCAGGCGGCGATGGTGGCGTTCGCGGCGATCGCGGCTTCGATGGCCGTGCTGTCCCTGCCCATACGCGAGCAACCCGTTTTAGGCGAATCTTCTCCCGGGGCGAAATTGAAGCTGGGCGAGGCGGTGCGCGAGGCGATGGGGCACCGCGGCTATCTCTTCATGACGCTGGCGTTCTTCGCCTGCGGCTTCCAGTTAGTGTTCATCACCACGCACCTGCCGGCGTACCTGCAGCTCTGCGGCGTGGCGCCCGGCGTGGCGGCGAGCGCGCTGGGGCTGATCGGTCTGTTCAACGCGATCGGCACCTACCTGTTCGGCCTGCTCGGCGCGCGCTACAGCCAGAAGCACCTGCTGGCGATGATCTACCTGCTGCGCACGCTGTTCATCGTCGTCTTTCTGCTCATGCCGATCAGTGCCGCCTCCACCCTGGTGTTCGCCTCCGCGATGGGATTCCTGTGGCTGGGCGTAGCGCCGCTCGTCACCGGGATCATCGCCCGGGTGTTCGGCCTGACGCACTTCAACACGCTCTACGGCATCGTCTTCCTCAGCCACCAGGTCGGCTCGTTCTTCGGCGCCTGGATGGGCGGGGTGGTGTTCGACCGCTTCGGCAACTACAACTTCGGCTGGGGCGCGCTGATCGTGATCGGCGTCACCGCCTTCACGCTGCAATGGCTGATGGACGAGCGCCCGCCGCGCGAGCGCAGGCCCGCCGGCGAGCCCGCGGCGGTGCCGGCGTAAGATTCCATGTGGCTGATGACCTGCTGCTCCGGAACGACACGCTAATCGACGGCAGCGGCGCACTGGCGCACCGGCGAGGCGGACGGATGTCGCCGTGTCGGGCGGATTGATTCTCATATCGATTGATTCTCGCATCGCTTGCTTGTGATGTTTGTACCGGCTATGCTAAGAGGCCGTTTCAGAATTACCGAAACGGCCGCCGGCTTAGGGGAGTACGAGGGGAGGTATCCCCTCGTTTTGTTTTGTAATGAACTCTAAATAATATTCGGACGAAAAGCGGAGGGGGTCGAATGATGAAAGCCAACGGGTTGCGCATCGCCGGCTGCGATTTGGGCAAGGCATCGGCGCGCTTCGCAGTCGCGCACATCGGCGTCGACGGCACGCTCACGATCGAGGACACGCGCTCCGAGCCGCACGACGGCGATCCGATAGGGCTCTTCAGTGCATGGTACCGCGAGCAGGGCATCGCCTCGTGCGCAGTGCTTGCCGCGACCGGGGTCCACGCCGATGAACTCCGCGATCCGGTGCTCGTTCTGCCGGAGGACTCGTGCCAGGAGGCGGCGCTCGAGTTGTCACCCGGGCTCGAGGATACGCTCAATCTGGTCAGCATCGGCGCGCGCGGTTACGGCGTGCTGAGCCGCAAGCCGGCCGCTGCCGGGCGCAACGGCGACAGCCCCAAGTACAGCTACCAGTATCTCGAAAACGACAAGTGCTCCTCGGGCACCGGCGAGAACATCCAGAAAATCGTCGATCGCTTCGGCCTCGGCGTTGTCGAAGCCGACGACAAGGCGCTCGCGGCCGGCGAGGGCATTCCGATCACGGCGCGCTGCTCGGTGTTCGCCAAGACCGAGATGACGCATTTCGCCAACCAGGGCAAGCCGACCGGCGAACTTTTCAAGGGCTATTTCAGCTCGGTGGCGCGCAATACCTATGCGCTGGCGACTCGCAACCGCGTCGACGGACCGGTCTATCTGATCGGCGGTCCGGCGCGCATCGCGTCGTTCCGGAATTCGTTCGAGGATCTGCTCGGCGCGCAGGTCAAGACGCCGCCGCATGCGGAGTGCTTCGAGGCGGTCGGCGCCGCCGCGATCGCCGCGCTGCAGGCCCGCGGTCAGGCACGCGCGCCGCTGCCGGTCGATCCCGCCGAACTGGTGCGCGCCGGCGGCGGCCACTTCGAAACCTTGCGCCCGGCGAGCGGATGGCGCGAGCGCGTGACGATCATGCCGACCCCGGTGGTTCCGGCAGGAGCGGCCGCGCGGCCAAGCGTGCTCGGGCTCGACCTCGGCTCGACCGGCGCCAAGGCGGTGCTGACCTCGATCGAAACCGGCGAGGTCGTACTCGACGTCTACGACCGCACGCGCGGCAACCCGGTCGACGCCGCGCGGCGCCTGGTGCGCGCAATCCTCGATGCGGCCGAAGTCGACGTGCGCGCCATCGGTGTGACCGGCTCGGGCCGCGAAGCGGTGGCGACGCTGGTGCGCGCCGTCTACCCCGACAGCGAGCAGGTCATCGTGCTCAACGAAATCGTCGCGCACGCGACCGCGGCCACGCGCTGCGACACGCGCGGCGGCGAGGATCTATCGGTCATCGAGATCGGCGGCCAGGACGCCAAGTACATCCGCGTGCAGGGTGGACGGATCGTCGAGAGCGACATGAACAAGGCCTGCAGCGCCGGCACCGGCTCGTTCCTCGAAGAGCAGGCCAATCTTTACGATGTCCGCGACATCGAGGAGTTCGTCGCGCTGGCCTCGCGTGCGGATCGCCCGCCGGACCTCGGCCAGATGTGCACGGTGTTCGTCGCCGACGCCGCCGCGCTCGCCATCAAGGAGGGCTATAGCCGCGAGGATATCTTCGCGGGTTTCCAGTATTCGGTGATCCACAACTACCTGAACCGCGTGATGGGGCAGCGGGCCCTTGGCGAGCGGGTGTTTTTCCAGGGCAAGCCCGCGGCCAACCCGTCGCTCGCCTGGACCCTGGCGGCGGTCACCGGCCGCGAGATCGTGGTGCCACCGAACCCCGGCGCGATGGGTGCCTGGGGCATCGGCCTGTGCGCCAACGAACAGCTCGGCGTGGCCGCGCTGCTGGCGGCGCCGCGCCTCGATCTCGCCGGCATCCTCGCCGCCGAAATCACCGATCGCTCGGAATTTCGCTGCCGCGACGCGCAGTGCCAGACGCTCTGCCCGATCGAGCGCACCACCATCCAGGTGCGCGACATCCGGCGCAAGGTCTTATCCGGCGGTGCCTGCCCGAAGTTCGAGCTGCCGACCATGAACCAGCCGAAGCTGGCCAAGGATGCGCCCAATCCCTTCGAGCAGCGCGACGCTCTGCTCGCGAGTTTCGTGCGCCCGCGGCCGGGCGCGCCGGTGGTCGCGATCCCGGCGATCAGCGCGGTGGCGCACCATGTGCCATGGCTCGCGACCTTCGCCGACGAACTCGGTTTCGCGGTGCGGTTGCTGAGTTCCGACAGCGGATCGCTCGCCGCCGGCGAACAGCTCTGCCACAGTTTCGATTCGTGCGGCCCGGTCAAGATCGCGCTCGCGGTTTGCGATACCGACGTCGATCTGCTGCTGTTCCCGAAGATCTTTCGGATTGCCGATACCAAGGGCAAGGGCGGGCAGACCTGCGTTGCCGAGCAGGCGATGCCTGAGATGGTCGAAAAGTCGCTCGCCGCGCGCGGCAAGGACGTGCGCGTGGTGCGCCCGCACCTGTCGTTCCGCGACGGGCTCGCCAACCCCGGGTTGCTCGCCGAAATGCAGCGTGTCGCCGCCGAGCTCGGCGCCGATCCGGAGCGCATGGAGCAGGCCGTCGCGCGCGCCGCGGCCGCGCAGGAGCGCTTCGAGGATGAACTCGAACGCATCGGGCGCGAGGCGCTCGATTACGCCCGCCGTCACGCGTTGCCGGCGGTGCTGCTCGTCGGCCACATGCACGTGATCTGCGATCCGGCGATCAACGCCAAGATCCCGTACATCCTGCGGCGCAACGGCGCGATGGCGATCCCGGTCGACTGCTTCCCGGTCGACCAGAAGATCCCGCGTCTGCACCGCGCCTACTGGGGCGACGACAACCGCTCGCTGCGCGCCGCGGTGCAGGCGCGCGAACTGCGCGATGTATTCCCGGTGCTGCTCGCGTCCTTCGGCTGCGGGCCGTCGTCGTTCACCGAGCAGATCTTCCAGGCGCTGATGGAGGGCTACCCGAACACCATCCTCGAAAGCGACGGGCACGGCGGCGAGGCCGGCTTCGTCACGCGCGTCCAGGCGTTCCTGCAGTCGGTGCGACAGTTCATCGCCGAGGGCGGTGTGCGGGCACTACCCGACAACGCGCGCACGATTTCCTATCTCGATCCCGCCCGCGGCAAGAAAGGCGTCTTTCTCGACCCCGACATCCAGTACGTCACGTTCAGCATGGCCGACAACATCGGCGCGGCGTTTGCCGCCGTCTACCGCGCCTACGGTTACGATGCGGTCGCTGCCCCGGCGCACTCGGCCAGCACGCGCGCTTGCGGCAAACCCGACTGCTCGGGCAAGGAGTGCAAGAGCTACCAGCTCATCTGGGGGGCGTTCCGCGAGTACCTCGAGAAGAACCCGCCAACCAAGGAGACCCACCTGCTGTCGTTCTCGGGCCAGATGTGCCGGGCCGGTGTGTTCGACGTCAAGGACAAAATTTCGATCGAAAAAATGGGTCTGCACGATCTGGTCAGCGAGCAGGGCATGCGCTTCGGCGCCGATCCGCCGATGTCGCTGTTTATCTGGGCCGGGCTCTCGGCGGTGGAGATCCTGCGCCAGTTGTACATCTACCATTTGCCGGTCGAGCCGCACGCCGGTGCGTCGCGCGCGCTCTACGACGAGCGCATCGCGTCGCTGCTCGCGGTCATGGAGCAGCCGCTCGGCAATCCGGCCAACGCCGAACCCGAGATCGCGGCGCGCGCCGACCGGATCAGCGCGGTCCTCAAGGAAGCAGCGCGACGCTACGCCGGCATGGAAGCGGCCTGGCAGGGCGCGAAGTCGTTCCGCCGCGTGTTTGTCGGCGGCGAGACCATGACCAAGGGCAACGACTTCGCCAACAACGGCCTGTTCCTGCGCATGAGCGAACAGGGCCTGCGCCTGGTCCTCGACCCGCTGACGGATTTCTTCGAATACCTCGCCCGGCGCCATCCGCACCTGCAGTTCGGCCGCTCGACCCCGAAAGCCGTCGTCGATTTGATGATCGCGCAGCAGGCCGAGCTGCGCGGGCGCTACTACCGTGAAGTGCGCGTGCTGCACCCCTGGCTGCCGCAACCGGCGGTCGAGAAGGCGATCGCCAAGGCCGAAGAATTGCTCGACGCCGACACCATCGGCGGCACCGCCCTCGAGATTGGCGCGGCGATGCATGCCTGGGACACAGGGCTCTACGACGGCGTCGTGATGGCCGCCTGCTGGGGCTGCGACAATAGCCTCGTGACCGAGGGCATGCTCCGTCACCGCAAGGACATCCCGTTTTTCTTCTACTACGACGACGGCACGCCGCTCGACGAGCGCCGCGTGCGCAGTTACTGCTACCGCTTGCAGCGCAACGCCGGTAGTGGCGCGAGTCAGCGACGGGCCGCGGAGAGTCACGCCGTCGTTTAGCCGTCGGCATGCGCGGCGCCGCGCCCCCCGGGGATCATCCGCATTTGACGGCGCTGCGCGTCTAGCGTTTCCCGCCCGCCAGTTGCGCGCTCGCGCGCAGCGCGCGCAGCCTCAACGTGGCAATCGGACCGAGCATGGCGCCAAGACCGAGCGCGGTCCAGGCCCAGCCCCAGGCCGCGTCGGCGCGCGCGCCGCCCGCGCCCTGCCCCAGGTCCAACACCAGGCCGAACACCCAGGGGCTGATCGCGCCGGCGCCGAAGCCCAGCACCGAACGCAGCGCCCATGCCGCGCCCAGGCAATGTCCGGGCACGAGCTCGGTCAAGGCGGTGGAATAGATCGATGAGTCGCCGATCGCGGTGAGGTTGTAGGCGATGGCCACTGCGACCACGATCCAGGCCGGTGCCGCAATCAGCCAGCCGAAGGTGAAGGAGCAGATGAGGCTGGCAAGCGACATCAGCAGGATGACCGCGGTGCGCCCCCAACGATCGGACAACACGCCGCCGCCGATGCTGCCCGCCATGCTGATGAGATAAGTGAGCGCGGCAAACGCGATGCCGAGGCCGGCCATGCCGCTGCCGCCCTCGCCTCCATAGGCGAGCACCACGCCGAGATAAGTCGGCAGCCAGGCCCACATGCCGAGCAGTTCCCACGAATGGAACACGTAGGCCCAGACGGCGAGCATCGCGGGTTTGTTGCGCCACACCTCGGCCAGCGCGCGCAAGGGGTTCGAGTAGCCCGCGGGATGCACCACGTTGCGCGTGCCGCGCAGCACCCAGGCCGAGAGCAGGCTTGCGGCGACCGGGCCGAGCGCGCAGGCGACGAGCGCCGCGCGCCAGCCGGCGCTGACGACCAGCAGGCTGGACAGCCACAGCGACAAGGCGTAGCCCAGCGATGCGGCGGCGAGGTAATAACCCATCACGCGGCCGCGCCGCAGCGCCGGGAAACGCTCGGCAACCAGGGTCATGCCGGGCGTGTAGGACCCGCCCGAACACAAGCCGGCCAGGCCGTGCAGCAACAGAGCTGAGACGAAGCCGTCGGCGAACAGGGAGAATGCCAGGCCGCTGGCGCAGGCGGCGATGCTGGTTGCAAGAAACGTGCGCTTGGCGCCGTAGCGGTCGGCGAGAAAGCCGATGGCGAATAAGGACACGAGATAGCCTACATGCCAGGCCGACTGGATCAGGCCGGCCTGCGCCGAGGACAGGCCCCAGTCCTGTTTCAGCAATCCGAGCGAAGCCGAATAGGCGACGAATGTCAGCGCGAAGCCGGCGCGGGCAAGGCACAGCGACGCTATCCACCGCCCGTCGGTCACGCGTTAGTCTTTCAGGCGCAACAGCACCGGCTGGTGATCCGAAGCGTCGGTATCGAGATTCACCGCCACGTCCTCGACGCGGCCGGCGATGTCCTCGGTGAGAAAAATGAAGTCGCAGGCGAACGCTTCCGGCCACTGCTCGTGGTCGTGCACGCCGAGGGTGTGATCGTGAGGCCGGTCGCCATGGCGCACTTGCCAGACGTCGCGATAGGCGGGGGTGCCGTCGCTATAGGGGGCGATGATGCGCGCATGCAGCGGATCGTCGGCGCGGAAGTTGAAGTCGGCGGTGAGTATGGCCGAAGCCGGCCGCGGCATGGTCTCAAACGGCCCGCCCTCTTTGCGCGCGTGCTTGCCGTCGCCGCGGTGTCCGACGGCTTCCGCATGCAGCTCGCGCAGGCGATTCACCTGTTGCCTGCGCTGCATCTCGGAATAGTATTCGAGATGCGTGGTCGTCACCCGCACCGGTCCGAAGGGCGCGGCGAGCACCGTCTCCAGCGCCATGCGCTGCATGCTTGGCACGGCCGAATCGGCCGGCCAAGGCAGCAAATGCGCGAAAACCTGGAGCACGGGATAGCGCGCGAGAATCAGGTTGCCGAACTGGCGACGCTTGCCCCCGGCGCCAAGCACATCGGTCGCGATCCCTTCCACGGGAGTGAATCCGGGCAACAAGCCGCCGAGCAGGACGAACTGGTCTTCGCCGGACGATCCGGGCAGGTCCGGATAATTGCGCGCCACCTCCTGCAGGCAAAGCACGTCGAAATCGGCCATGTCGCGGCAGACGCCGACGACGCGCTTCGGCTCCACGCGGCCGTCGCAGCCGCGGCAGGATTGGATGTTCCAGGTTATGAGGTTCATACCAAAGCCGTGAGCGAAACCCGATTTCGAATTGTAGTCCCTTGCCGCGCGCGGTGAAGCACTCGACTTGGTGCGGCTCCGCGAAGATAGTAACATGGGCGTGATTGTTCGCTCGCCGAGCCGAGCAGCGCCAGGTACTGGACCAATGCGCCATGGATTGGATTGCGTGGGATAACACACTGAAAACCGGGCACGCGAGGATGGACGCCGACCACATTGGCTTGGCCGAACTCTTCGGTCTGCTGGCCGACGCCGTCGACAAGCGCAAGGGGGAGGATTTCTACGGCAGCCTGCTCGACGATATTATCCGGCATGCGCAGGCGCACTTCGACCGGGAAAACCGGCTGATGGCGGAATATCATTACCCCAAGTCCGATCAACACAAGGCCGAACACGCCATGCTGATCAGCCAGGCGCTCAATTACAGGGCCACCTTTGCTGCGGACTCCACGGAATCACCGGTAGCGGTGGCCCGTTTCCCCGACGTCTGGCTGGCTTTCCACATTCTCTTCTCGGACAAGGAACTGGCGGAATTTCTGACACGGACTGCCTGAGCGCACACCAACGGGCTAGGGCGCGGTGGTCGTGGTCAGCGGGTTGTTGGTACTGGCTCGTGCCCGCCTCACGCCCGCCGAATGACATCAGGCTACGGCCAACGGAAGTCGCGGTGGGATGAGCCACGACCAACGAACGTCCGACTGGGACAAGTAAAATAGTTGCCCCAGCCCGGACGCACAACTGCTTTATAGCTATTTCTTCGCCGCGAGCTCCTCGACCTTCTTCTCCAACGCTTCCAATTTCTTGAGCGCGGCGTTCGCCTTGACGAAGTCGTAATAGCTGGCGTTGCCGGCGGGCAGATCTACTTGCGAGCCCCAGACTATCCAAGAGTCGTCATAGTTGCGGACCTTCTGATACCCCATTTCCCGCAGCACGGCGTAAGTCTGGGTAGAACGCGTGCCGGTCTGGCAATAAGCCACCACTTCCTTCTTGGGGTCGAATTTCTTGTAGAGTTCCTTGATCCCCGCCGCGTCCTTCAGGGCCATGCCCTCGCGGTCCTGGACTTTCTTCTCGGCCAGTTTCTTCGCCGCCTCGGGATCCACCCAGGCAGACTCATACGGGATGTTGACGTGATTGACGGCCGCGATATGCCCGCCCCGCAATGCGCGGATGTCCTCTCCGGCCGACTCCTTCACGGTGCGCGAATCGAGGAACTGAACCTCCTTGTTTTGCAGGTTCTTCTTGACGAACTCCGTCGTCGCCAGAACCTCCGGACGCAGCTTGGCGGTGAACTGCGCCGCCGCAAGCTTGCGCACTTCGTTGGTCAGGTGCTGTTTGGCCTTGGCCCAATCATCCATCCCGCCCAGGTAGACCTTTGCCTTCTCCACCCCCAGGTACTCAAGAATCCAGAAAACCACCGTCGGACCGGTATCGCCTTTCGCGCCGTAGACGATAATCTCATTCTCGCGCTTGATGCCCGCGTCCCCCAGGATCTTCTCCAGTTTCTTCACCGGCAGGATGCGCGCGTCCACGTCGCGCAGTTCCACGGCTCCGCCCTTTTCACCGAGGACGACCGCCCCGGGGATGAGCCCTTTTTTATAATCGCCCGCAGCCCGCGCGTCGACGACCACCACGCCGGACCTGTCCTTGTTCTTCACGACATAATCCGTGTCCACGATCACGTGATGCGCATATGCCGTCCCGAGGCCGGCGAAAAAAACAACACCTGCCAGCAAACCCGACCTGCAGATCAGCCATTTTTCGTAGCGCTTTTCCATCATCCACCTCCTAGTCGACATTTATTACCATCCTTTCCGGAAACACAGCCTACCCTTCCGGGACTTGAGCGCCCGGTCAGAAATAACGATGTACCTTTTATGTGACATTAAGTCAACCTGTCCATTCACAGTGATTGAATATATGCGCGAATCGGAATTTCTTATCCGCACAATCGCCGTCGATACGATCCGATACTCCCCCCGCGTGTTTTGCCAGTTGGAGCACCGTACATGCCGCTCTGCAGACGCAACAAATAGTGGCTAACATGCGGGGATGGAAGACTTGGTCTCGATCATCATCCCCAACCGCAACGGCGCTGCCACCATAGGGAAATGCCTGACGGCAGCCCAAACGTCGCATCACGGCAATTTCGAAATAATCGTAGTCGACGACGGTTCCGAAGACGATTCGATCGAGGTAATCCAACGTTATCCCTGTAAGCTGGTGCGGCTTGAGCGGCAAGGGGGAGCGGCCCGGGCAAGAAACGCGGGCGCAAGCCACAGCCGGGGGCGGATTCTTTTTTTCACTGACGCCGACTGCCTGTTGCAGCCCGATACCCTGGCGCTGGCGACCGAAACCTTCGCTCGTGAAGGGGCGAATGCGATCATCGGCGGCACGTACACCCCGGCGCCATACGACCGGCGCTTCTGCAGCCGTTTTCAATCGATTTTCATAAACCACCTTGAAACCAGGCACGCGCCCGCGGCCGATTACATCGCCACGCACGCGCTCGCCGTGGACGCGTCCGTATTCCGCAGCAACCGCGGCTTCGCCGAAGACGTCCGGCCGATCCTGGAAGACGTGGAGTTCAGCCACCGCTTGCGCCGCGCCGGTTGCCGGCTGGTGATGAACCCTGCCGTCCAGGTGCAGCATATATTCGACTATTCCGTGACGCGCTCGCTGCGCAATGCCTTTACCAAATCCCTGTACTGGACCGGCTATGCCATACGCAACCGCGATCTGCTGGCGGATTCCGGTACCGCCTCGGCGGGACTCAAGCTCAACGTGCTCGTATTCGCCGGCAACGCCGGCCTGCTGTACGCGTTCGCTCTGACGGGGAAAATGATTTTGCTCGCGTTCATGGCTCCGGCGCTTGCCTTCAATCTGTTCGTGAACCGGGGACTGCTCCTGGCATATCACCGCGCCGAAGGCTTGGGCTTCGCGATCATGGCTGCACTGTATTACCTGTCGCTCTATCCCTTGGCAGTAGGCGCCGGCGCCGGCGCCGGCATGCTGCGCCATTTGTTTTCGAATTCCTTGCGCCCGCAGGAGAATCGTTGATGCTTTCGTGGCTGCGCCATGTGGATGCGATTGCGTGGAAGCGCCGGCCGATCCAGCTTACTTTTTTCGTCACGCGCAAGTGCAATGCGCGCTGCCCCTACTGTTTTTATCCGCAAAGCGCGCAAATGGCGGAGCCCGATGCCGCCGAACTGTCGCTAGAGGAGATCGGGAAGATCTCCCGTTCCCTCGGAAGCCTGCTATGGCTCGCCTTTTCCGGCGGCGAAATCTTCTTGAGAAAGGATTTGGTCGAAATCAGCCGCCTGTTCCACCGGCAGAACCGCCCGGCGATCATGCTGTATCCGACCAACGGCCTGCTGCCGCAACTGATTCACGACTCGATGGCCGAGATTCTGCGGCGATGCAGCGACAGCATCGTCGTGGTCAAGCTTTCGCTCGACGGGGTCGGGGCGGCCCACGACGCCCTGCGCGCAACAAAGGGCGGCTTCGACAAACTGCTGCAGACCTATCACCTGCTCGCCGGACTGCTAGAGCATCATCCCAATTTCGAACTCGGCATCAATACCGTTTTCTGCTCCGGCAACCAGGATAGCATGGACAAAATCATCGATTTCGTGCAGGGCCTGGAACATATCCGCACCCATACCATTTCGCTTGCGCGGGGCGACCTGGCGGACGCGAGCTGGAAGGCGGTCGATCACGCGAAATATGAGCGCGCGGTCGGCAGACTGGCCGCGAATCTGCGCGAGCGCAGGGCGCCGATCTACGCTTTTCGCGGCGCGCGCCTGAAGGCGGCGCAGGACATCCTGCAGCGCCGCCTGATCCACCGTACCCTGCTGGAGCAAAAAAGGCTCATCCCCTGCTATGCCGGCCGGCTCAACCTGGTGTTGAGCGAGACAGGCGAGGTCTATCCCTGCGAGATCCGCTCGGAGAGTTTCGGCAACGTGCGCGCGCGCGGCTACGACCTGAACTCGGTCGTGCGCACGGCCGCGGCGCGCGCGACCCTGGACTGCATCGGCCGCGGCGAGTGCCACTGCACCCACGAGTGCTACTTCATCACCAACATCCTGTTCAACCCGCGTTGCTACCCGGCGCTCGCGCAGGAGTGGCTGCGGCTTCGGCCGGCACGGGCGCGGCCGGATGAGGCCGCCGGCGAAACAGTCCCCGTCGCACCCATAGCCAGAACAGGCTCCTGACGCCGAAAGCCGCGGCGCGCAGGTCGTTGACATTGCGCAGCCGCAACAGCTGGCGCAGCAGGAACGCCGGCCGCGAGTAGAAACGCCGGAAAGCGAGCTGGCGCAGCGCGTGGATCTCGTCGCGCGTCATCGTGTGGGGCACGAACGCCGCGCCCTGGTAGGTGTAGTCCTCGAGGTTGTCCGACGCCGTGCCGTATTTCTCGCGGTGCTCGTAGAGGTGGGTGCCCGGGAACGGCGTTAGGCAATGGAAGTTCGCGAGATCGGGATCGAGCTCGAGCGCGAACTCGATGGTTCTTAATCCGTCCGCGAAGGTCTCGCCGGGGAGGCCGAAGACAAACGGCATGCTGACTGTCAAGCCCACCTCCTTGGCCGCGCGCACCGCCGCACGCATCTGCCCCAGGGTCTCCGCCTTGCGCAGGATGTTGAGCTTGTCCTGCACACCGCTCTCGCCGCCCATCAGGATGGCCCAGCAGCCGGCGTCCTTCATGGCCTGGAGCAGCGGCCGGTCCACCATGTTGACGCAGGCCGAGGCGAACCAGGTGAAGTCGAACCGCCGCGCGCGGATGGCCTGGCAAAGCTGCATGGCGCGGTCGTAATCCGCGGAAAACGACTCGTCCAGGAACTTGATCTCGCGGTAGCCCTGCTGGAGACAGAGCTCGATCTCGGCCAGCACGTTCTCGATCGAGCGGAAGCGCTCGCCGCGCAGGCCGCTTTTGCGTTCCTTGTCGATCTGGAAACAGAAGATGCAGCGCCGGCGGCAGCCGCGCGAGGTCATCATGACCGTGACCGGCGTGCGCTTGTAGGTCGCCGGCGGCGGCAGGTATTTATCGGTCTCGCCCAGCAACTCGCGCGCGGGGAAGGGTAGCGAGTCCAGATCCTCGATCAGCGGGCGCGGCGAGTTCTTGACGATTTCGGCGCCACGCCGGAACGCCACCCCGAGCACGCCGTCGAGGCCCTGCCCGACTTCAAGCCGCCCAACCATCTCGGGAACGGTGAGTTCCCCCTCGCCGGTGCCCACCGCGTCGAAGTGCGCGCAATCGTGCAGGCAACGCTCCTGCATCGCAATCGGATACGGGCCGCCGGCACAGGTGAAGATCTCCGGGTTCAGCCGCTTCACCGCCGCCGCGGTCCGCATCGCCTTGTACCAGCCGAAGGTGGTGGAGTAGATGCCGGCGAAACGCGGATCGAACTCGGCTACGCGCCGCAGAATCTCCTCCTGCGTGAGAAACGCGCCGTTGAAAAAACGCACTTCGTGCCCGGCCTGTTGCAGCGCCGCCCCGACGTAGAGTATGCCGAGCGGCTGCCAGTAATTGATCTGCGAGCCGGCCGTCTCGCGCGGAAACACCTCGTGCGGCAACCAGGCCGGGAAGATCAGCGCGCACCTCACGGCACCCCCCCCGCCGCGATGGCGGCACGCATCTCCGTGTCACGCCCCAGCAGCGCTTCCGCCGCCGCGAGCCCCGACGCGATCGCCTGATCCATGTTGTAGTAGCGGAACAGCCCGCCGCGGCCCGCGAGCTGCAGGTTGTCGAAGCGCGCGAGGTAATCGCAGAGGATCCGGCTGCGTTCCTGGTAACCCACCTCGAACAGCGGATAGGCCGCGGGAATTCTCACCACCATGCCGTCATCAACCTCGCGGCGGTGAATGAACCCGAGTTTCTCCAGGTACCCGGCCGTGGTTTCGATCAGCTCGGCATCCGACGCGCTCCACGTGGCATCGCCGCGAAAACAAAAGCGTTCGGTCGCGAGGAGCGTGCGCCCCGGCGGCGCCATCGCCGCGCTCCAATTGGTCGGCTCATGCAGCCGGCCGAACGGAATGTCCTTGCCGGGAAAGTAGATCCAGGTCTGGTCGGTCGCGCGCTCGCGGCGGAGCATTACCGCCACGATGACCAGATCCCGGTAGCGCAGCCGCGCCGCAGCCGCGCGCACATCGACCGGCGCGTGCGGACTGAGCGCCTGGATGATTTGGGTAAGCGGGATGGTGGACAGAATCGCTTCGCCCCGAAGCTCATGCTCCTGATCTCCGCGGCGCACGCTGACGCTCTCGATGCGCCGCCCGTCATGGCGCATGCGCACCACCCGGGTGCCGGTGGCAATCGGGCTCGAGCGCTCAATCGCCGCGCGCAGGCGCTCCGCGATGCTGCCGATGCCAAGCCGCGGGTATAAAAACCGATCCACCAACGTCGGTAATGCGGTGCCGCGCTGCAGAAACGCATGGCGGATGGCGGCGCCCAGAGACAGGCCCTGCACGCGCTGCGCCATCCACTCGGCGCTGATGTCGCGGCAGCCGATGCCCCATACCTTTTCGCTGTAGTCGCGGAAATAAAGCTCGAACAGCGGCCGCCCGAAATGGGCCACGACCCAGTCTTCCAGCGACGCGAGCGGCGCGGGGCGCATGCGCCGCGCAAGGCTCGCCCGAGCATAGCCGAGCAGGATCCGCGCGCTCGTGCGCAGGCCCACCCCGGCGAGCGCGCCCAGCGGCCGCAGCGGATACTCGATCCATTTGCCGCGCAGGTAGATGCGGCTCGCGCGCGGCACGGTGACGAGCTCGTCGCCCAGCAGCTCGCGCACAAATCCACCGACGCGGGCGTCGTGGGTGAAGAAACGGTGGCCGCCGAGATCGAAGCGAAAACCGTCGCGCGCCACGGTGCGCGCAAGCCCGCCGACGGCATCCGCGCCCTCCAGCACCTGCACGCGGCGGCCGGCTTGCGTGAGCGCCCAGGCGGCCGACAGACCGGCGAGGCCGCCGCCCAGGATGCAGCAGTCTGTATCAGACCGTATGGGCACCTCCCTCAACGAGTCCTCGCGGATCGACTGCCAGCCCCCTGGGGCAGCACAGGTCACGGTTCACGCCGCCATGCTCACTTTCCGTACCCGCCCGCCCCCGCGCTTACCGGCGCAGGCGTCTCCCCGGCCACGGCCTTGGCGCCGCCGGTATGTGCCGACATGGCGTAACCCATCAGGAACCCGATCCAGGACGCCGCGACGACAACCACGATCCAAAGGCTGGTCTTGTTCATGGGATCGTTTCCTCAGGCCGCGGCTTTCCTGATCTTCCAGGTATACCTGCCGCTCTGTGTATTCTTCTCGACCACCTCATTGCCGATTGATTCGCACATGGCAGAGATGGATTCCCCGGAAGAAGCATTATCGAACACCAACTCCAGCAGTTCTCCGGATTTCATTTTTTCCAGCGCCTTCTTGGTATAAAGCTGGGGGTGCGGACAAACATAGCCGCACACATCCAGCGCATACAAGCCCTCATTCCTTTTTTCGAATTTCATCGCTCACCTCCTCCTGTCATGCCGGCACTATAGTTCGAAAGCGGCCATTTCCTTCGCCATTTTCCTCTCGGTCCACCAGTTGAAAAATTTCACGCCGACGTAGGCGCCGACGAACATGCCGCCGCCGAACATCCATCCGGACACATCCCCCTGGGAAACGCGGACGAAGAACGCGCCGACATTGCATCCCAGTCCGAGGCGGGAGCCGATGCCCATCAGCGTGCCGCCGATGATCGCCCACAGGGCGAGCTCGCGCGTCGTCCCCTTCCATTTGAACTCGTTGCTCAACAGTGCCATCACGGCAGCGCCGCCGATCAGGGCAAGCGACATCCAGTCCGCCGGGTTGATGAGCGGGTTGGGAAGGCCGTTCTCGAGACCGAAATAGATATTGTCCATATTGTCCGCCCCGAGCTTGTTGAAAACCCATCCGACCCACTGGGCTTCCTGCGTGGTGACATACCAGTAACCCGGGTCGAATACCGTGCCCTTGGCGGAGAGGCCTGCGGTGATCCCCATTTCCTTCATCAACTGGCCGAAATTGGACACGCCGAATTTGAGCATCAGCCCCTTCATCACGTACATATGTAGCCCGGCGGCGATGCCCAAAGCCAGGCCGGCGATCGCCGTACGTTTCGACGCCATGATCATGGTCCAGTAGCCGGCGAAATTCACCCCCAGTCCCGCGGTGGGCAGGCGCGCCTGCGCTTGTTTGCGCAGGTAACCTTTGCGGTACCAGATCAGGTAGACCCCGATCAGCAGCACCGCCGCCGGCAGGACGATCCCCGCCAGCACATCGCCGACGAAGGACGCAGCAAACGGATTGCTCAGCCCCAGCACCTTGCTGAACCGAGTCACCGGTTGGTCCCATACGTAGCCGGCGAGATATTGGTCCACCCAGCCGTCACCGGCGTTAATCGACGCGGGCAGTCCTTTCGCCACCGCGGACTGATGCCAGGCGTAGGGCACCAGATTGTTGGTCCATCCGCCGACGCTGGCGAAGATCGCCTGCGAGATGCTGATCGAAAGGATCACCAGCATCGCCGTGGCGTTGCCCTCGCCCGCTTTGTACAGCGAACCGGAAGCGCAGCCGCCGGTGAGCACCATGCCCACGCCGAAAATGAAACCCGCGATCACTGAATGGATGCCGTAGGGCGCGGCATGAAAGGTGCTGTTGCCGGTCGCCGTGACCAAGGCCGACACCGCGCCGAACAGCACCATGGCGATCATGATGCCCACGGCCATGCGCGGCACGCCCACCGCGAACAAATCGCGAAACGCCGAGGAGAAGCAGAACCGGCCGTACTGCAGACACATGCCGTAGACGAAACCGAACCAGAGATAGGCCGCGAGGTAGATGTA
>JACRAS010000220.1 GCA_016234705.1 Betaproteobacteria bacterium
AAGGTCGCGTGCGGCAGCCAGGCCTCGTCGAAGTGCAGCGTGTCGATGGAAGAGTTGAGCGTCTGCTTCAGCATTTCCACGTTGTAGACCACGCCGTCGTAGGTGCTCTGGGTGATGGTGAGAATGCGCGGCTTCTTGCGCTTCGCCGCGCGCGCGAACGGATTGGCCTCGATTTTCTTCTGGATGTTCTCCGGGCTGAACTCTTCCAGCGGGATCGGGCCGATGATGCCCAAGTGGTTCCGCGTCGGCGTGAGGAACACGGGAATCGCGCCGGTCATGGTGATCGCGTGCAGGATCGACACGTGGCAGTTGCGGTCCACGACGACGATGTCGTCCGGCGCGACGTTGGCGTGCCAGACCATCTTGTTCGAGGTCGAGGTGCCGTTGGTGACGAAGAAGCAATGATCGGCGCCGAAGATGCGCGCCGCATTGCGCTCCGAGGCCGCCACCGGTCCGGTGTGGTCGAGCAGCTGGCCGAGTTCGTCCACCGCGTTGCAAACGTCGGCACGCAGCATGTTCTCGCCGAAGAACTGGTGGAACATCTGCCCCACCGGACTCTTCAGAAACGCCACCCCGCCCGAGTGGCCCGGGCAATGCCAGGAGTACGAGCCGTCCTGCGCGTAATTCACCAGGGCGCGGAAGAACGGCGGCGACAGCCCGTCCAGATAGGCGCGCGCCTCGCGGATGATGTGGCGCGCGACGAACTCGGGCGTGTCCTCGAACATGTGGATGAAACCATGCAGCTCGCGCAGAATGTCGTTCGGCACGTGGCGCGAGGTGCGGGTCTCGCCGTAGAGATAGATCGGGATGTCGGCGTTGCGAAAGCGGATCTCCTCGATGAAGGTGCGCAGGTTCAGCACCGCCGGATCGAGCTCCGGCCCCGGCGTGAACTCCTCGTCGTCGATCGACAGGATGAAGGCCGACGCCCGGCTTTGCTGCTGCGCGAACTGCGACAGGTCGCCGTAGCTCGTCACCCCCAGCACCTCGATGCCTTCTTCTTCCATCGCCTTCGCCAGCGCGCGGATTCCCAGGCCGCTGGTGTTCTCGGAGCGGAAGTCTTCGTCGATGATGACGATGGGAAAGCGGAATTTCATGCAGTTCTCCGGACTTCGGAATGAGGCGGGGCCTGCGCTGGCGGCATTGGACTCGAACTGGTTTCGGCCGGGCTCAAACTGGTTTCAGGCAGGCGGCTGCGGGCTGGCGCCCGCCGACCATCTCCCGGAAGCAGGCGCGCGCGAAATAAAGCGCTCGTCTGCGGGAGTGCAATTCGGAATGCGGATCATGGTGTTCACTATGACAACCCCGGCCGATTTCGGGCGGATTATACCCCCGTCTCCCGCAGGTCAAGCGGAATAATTGTTTCTTCCGGCACGCGTTCCCGCGCGCTTGCAGACGACCGGGATTCGGAATACGCTCGCGTCCGCGAGTTTAGCGGAATGGTTGCTGTGGATCGCGCTTCAGCCTGCGCTTAACGCGAACGAACGCGGACTCGCCGCATCGCGGAGCGGGCTTTATGCAACAAATCGAATTCTGCCTGAATCGGGAGTATGTCCAATTGAACCAGCTGCTGAAGCTGACGGGCCTATGCGGCAGCGGCGGCGCCGGCAAAGCGCTGGTGGCCGGCGGCGGCGTCTCGGTGGATGGAAGCGTTGAGTTACGCAAGACCTGCAAGATCCGGGTCGGTCAGGTGGTCACCCTCGGCGATGTCGAGATCAAGGTGGCGGACGGAGGAGAACTTCCACCGGTTTGATCGGCGCCGCTGCCGCAAGTTCTTAGAGGCCGTTTCAGAATTACCGAAACGCCACCTGACTTAGGGGAGCATGAGTGGATGCGCCCCGAAGGTCTCGATCCCCCTTGAGGGGAAAGTCCCCTCGGGGGATATCCCCTCATATCGTAATGAACCCTCAGATTTTCGGCAGCATCACGCCGAGGCAGTTTTCATACCGCTAGGTATTTTGGATAACGATGTTCGGGAATTTCGACGTCATGTCCTTCGCCTGCTCCGAGATTTTCACCGCGACGCGGCGCGCGATCCGCCGGTAGATCTCGGCGCTGCGGCCGTCGGGGTCGGCCACCACGGTGGGCTTGCCCGAATCGGTCTGCTCGCGGATGCGGATGTCGAGCGGCAGCGCGCCGAGAAATTCGGCATTGAAATCCTTGCACATTTTTTCCGCCCCGCCGGCGCCGAAAATGTGTTCCTCGTGCCCGCAGTTGGAGCAGATGTGGGTGCTCATGTTCTCGACGATGCCGATGATGGGGACGCCGACCTTCTCGAACATCTTCAGGCCCTTGCGCGCGTCGATCAGGGCGATATCCTGCGGCGTGGTGACGATCAAGGCGCCGGTGACCGGCACTTTCTGCGCCAGCGTCAGTTGAATGTCGCCGGTGCCCGGCGGCAGGTCCACCACCAGGTAGTCCACGCCCTGCCAGTGGGTGTCCTTCAGCAACTGCTCCAGCGCCTGCGTCACCATCGGGCCGCGCCACACCATCGGCGTATCGACGTCGATCATGAAACCGATGGAAATGGCCTGCACGCCATGCCCGATCATGGGTTCCAGCGTCTTGCCGTCGCGCGATTCCGGCCGGCCAGTGATGCCCAGCATGGTCGGCTGCGAAGGTCCGTAAATGTCGGCATCGAGTATGCCCACGCAAGCCCCCTCGGCGGCCAGGGCGAGGGCCAGGTTCACCGCGGTGGTGGACTTGCCTACGCCGCCCTTGCCCGAAGCCACGGCGATGATGTTCTTCACTTCGGGTATCAACTTGACCCCGCGCTGCACGCTGTGCGAGACGATTTTGCTCGCGACCTTGGCCGTGACCTTGCCGATGCCGGGAATGGCGCCGAGCTTCGCCTGCACCATCTTGCGGATCAGCTCGATCTGGGTCTTGGCCGGATAACCCAGCTCGACATCGAGCGACACGTCACTGCCGCTCACCTTGATGTTGCGCGCGGATTTGGTGGCGATGAAATCCTTCTCCGTGTTGGGGTCGGTGATTTCCTTGAGGGCGATCTGAACCTGCAATTCAGAAACTGACATTGTCTTTGCTCCTTGGCGCTGCGGCCGCGCCGCTGGCGCGGCACCGGGAAAAGGCGTTCATTTTAATGGATATTCGAGGGGCTGCGCGATACAATTAAGGGCTTTCCGGCTGCACCCGCCCGCCGCCCCTGCGACGGCGGGCGCGCGCATTTTCCTCGTCTAAACAAGAATGAAGCGCAAACTCTTCGTCACCACCGCCCTGCCGTACGCCAACGGCTCGTTTCACATCGGCCATATCATGGAGTACATCCAGGCCGACATCTGGGTGCGGTTCCAGCGCATGCAGGGCAATACCGTGCATTTCGTCTGCGCCGACGATGCGCACGGCGCGCCTATCATGCTCAAGGCGGAAGCCGAAGGCGTCACCCCGCAGCAGCTGGTCGGGCGCATCGGCGCCGAGCGCCAGAAATACCTCGACGGCTTTCACCTCGGCTTCGACAACTGGCACTCGACCGATTCGCCCGAGAACACCGAGTTGTCGCAGGACATCTACCGCAAGCTCAAGGCCGCGGGCCTCATCTATACCAAGCCGGTCGAGCAGTTCTATGATCCGGTGAAGGGCATGTTCCTCGCCGACCGCTACATCAAGGGCGAGTGCCCCAAGTGCGGCGCCAAGGACCAGTACGGCGACGCTTGCGAGAACTGCAGTTCGGTCTATACGCCTACCGACTTAAAGAATGCCTACTCGACGCTCTCCGGCGCCGCGCCAGTGCTTAAGACATCGGAGCATTATTTCTTCAAACTGTCTGACCCCAAGTGCGTCGCGTTCCTGCGCGAGTGGACCGGCGGCGATCGCCTGCAGTCGCAGGTCGCGAACAAAGCGAAAGAGTGGCTGGACGGCGAGGGAGACAAGGCGCTCGGCGACTGGGACATCTCGCGCGACGCGCCCTACTTCGGCATTCCGATTCCCGACGCGCCGGGCAAGTATTTCTATGTCTGGCTGGATGCGCCGGTCGGTTATCTCGCCAGCTTCAAGAATTACTGCACGAAGAAGGGCATCGATTTCGACGGCTTTCTCGCCGATCCGCAGACCGAGCAGATTCATTTCATCGGCAAGGACATCATCTACTTCCACACCCTGTTCTGGCCGGCAATGCTCAAATTCGCCGGCTACAAGATTCCGAACAACGTCTACGTGCACGGCTTTATCACCGTGTCTGGCGAAAAGATGTCCAAGAGCCGCGGCACCGGCATCTCGCCGCTGCGCTATCTCGACATTGGGATGAATCCGGAGTGGCTGCGCTATTACATCGCGGCCAAGCTGAACGCCAACGTTGAGGATCTGGACTTCAATCCAGACGATTTCGTGGCGCGGGTGAACAGCGATCTGGTGGGGAAGTTTGTAAATATTGCGAGCCGATGCGCCCCATTTATCACAAGGCGATTTGGGGGTCAGTTGATAGACGTCGAACTGGATGAGCCCTCTCCCTCTTTTGTTGCTTCGAGAATGAAGGATGCGAGCAAAGAGATAGCGGAGCTCTATTCCTCACGTGAATATGGAAAAGCGCTTCGAAGAATCATGGAATTGGCTGATATTGCGAATCGGTTTATAGATACGCAAAAACCATGGGAGCTCGCTAGGCAGCAAGGTAGGGAAACAAAACTACACATGGTGTGTTCAGAAGGGATCCAAGCGTTTAGATTTCTCGCGATTTACCTTGCCCCTGTTTTGCCGAAGATGGGCGAGGCAGCAGCAACATTTCTAAGAGTGGAGCCATTTAGCTGGAGTGACACCCAGAGCTACCTTCCTCTCGGACATGCCATCGGGAGCTATGAACACTTGATGACCCGCGTCGAAGAAAAACAACTCGACGCACTCTTCGACATCCCGGCAGCAGCACCGGCCAAGGAGCAGAAAAAAATGACTGAACCCTCAAAGAGTGGCTCCCATAGCCATTCTCCGGCCAATTCCCCTGCTTCCACGCCGCACCCGACCTCCCCCGGGCCAGCAGCCCCGACCGCGCCGGCCGAGACCATATCCATCGACGACTTCGCCAAAATCGATCTGCGCGTCGCGAAAATCGTTAGGGCCGAGCACGTCGAAGGCGCGGACAAGCTGTTGAAACTCACGCTCGATATCGGCACCGAGCAGCGCACCGTGTTCGCCGGCATCAAGTCGGCCTACGACCCGGCGACGCTCGAAGGCCGTCTCGCCGTGATGGTGGTCAACCTCGCGCCGCGCAAAATGAAGTTCGGCCTGTCGCAGGGCATGATTCTCGCCGCGAGCGGCGACCAACCGGGGACCGGCGGCGAAGGCCAGGGCATCTATCTGCTTGCCCCCGATAGCGGCGCACAGCCGGGCATGAAAGTGAAATAATGCCGGCAGGTGAAGCGAAATCGATTTGCTATGATCGCTGAAACACAAGCGCTCTCTCGGTAATCAAATGCAACAGCTGATGCCTTCGCCGCTATCGGGCTCGCTCCTCGCTGTCGCAGCCTGGTTCGCGCTCGCCCTGCTGTCGCTCGTTCCCCATGGCAACGCGTTCTTCGCGCGACGATGCGCCTTTGCGCTAGGGATGCTGGCGGGCCTCGCGCTGGCAGCGGCCGGCCTGCAGGCGATATGGCTGGCCGCCCCCGAGCAACTGACCCTGCCGCTCGGCCTGCCCGACCTCCCCTTCCACCTGCGCCTCGATCCTCTGGCGGGTTACTTTCTGATGCTGCTCGGCTCGGTTTCCGCCGGGGTGTCGATCTATGCCACGGGCTATTTCCGCGACGAGACCGCCGGGCGCCTTGCGCTGATCGCGCTGGAATATCACCTGTTCCTGGCGAGCATGGCGTTGGTGATCCTGGCCGACGATGCCTATCTGTTCATGGTCGCATGGGAGACGATGGCGCTGTCTTCATACTTTCTCGTCACCACCGACCACAAGCTGCCCGCGATCCGCAGTGCCGGTTTTCTCTACCTGCTGATCGCGCACCTGGGCGCAATCGCGATTTTGCTGTGTTTCGGCGTGATGAACGGCGGCCAGGGCGATTACACCTTCGACGCGCTGCGCGCGGCCGAGCTAAAGCCGCAGTGGGCCACAGTGGCGTTCCTGCTCGCGTTCTTCGGCTTCGGCGCCAAGGCAGGGATGATCCCGCTGCACGCGTGGCTGCCCGAGGCCCACCCGGCCGCGCCCTCGCCGGTTTCGGCGCTGATGAGCGGCATCATGCTGAAGACCGCCATCTACGGCATGATTCGCGTGATCTACGATTTGATCGGCAACGTCCGCTGGGAATGGGGAATGCTGATATTGGTGATCGGCACGGGCACGACGCTGTTCGGCGTGCTGTACGCGCTGATGCAGCACGACCTGAAACGCCTCCTCGCCTACCATTCGGTCGAAAACATCGGCATCATCCTGCTCGGTTTGGGCATGTCCATGGTGTTCGTCGGCTTCGGCCATCCGGCCGCCGGCGCGCTCGGGCTGATCGCCGCGCTTTATCACACGCTCAATCACGCGGTGTTCAAGGCACTGCTGTTCCTCGGCGCCGGCTCGATCCTGCACGCCACCGGACTGCGCAACCTCAACAGCATGGGCGGCCTGATACACAAGATGCCGCAGACGGCGTTCTACTTTCTCGTCGGCGCGCTTGCCATTTCGGCGCTGCCGCCGCTGAACGGTTTCGTGTCCGAGTGGCTCACGTTCCAGACTGCGCTGCAGGCCCCGATCCTGAAGAACGGCGTGGTGCGAAGTCTGCTGCCACTGTTCGCCGCGACGCTGGCGCTGGCCGGCGCGCTCACCGCCATGTGCTTCGTCAAGGTCTACGGCATCGCCTTTCTCGGCCGGCCGCGCGAGACGCAGCCTCCGGCGCGCTCGCCAGAGGGCGATCGGGTCCACGACGCCGGCCTAATGGAACGATTCGGCATGGCCTGGCTTGCGGCCGGCTGCTTCGTGCTCGGCCTGTTTCCGACTTCGTTTTTGTTAATGCTGAATCGCGTCGCCGTCTCGCTTACCGGGCAGGGCTTGCGCGAAGTCGCGGTGCAATCGAATTGGCTGTGGCTGGTGCCGATCGAGTCCGAGCGCGCGAGCTACAGCCCGATCGTGTTTCTGATCGTGATCGTCTGCGTGACCCTGCTTACGTTCATCCTGGTGCGCCGCTTCTACCACGGCCGCCTGCGTTACGCCGAAGCCTGGGGCTGCGGCTATTCCGAACTGACCGCGCGCGCGCAGGACACCGCCGATGCATTCGGCCAACCGATCCGGCACGTATTCGGTCCGCTCTACCTGATGCAGCGGCACATGCCCGAACCGGACGATCCGGCACCCCGGTTCTCGCTGAAGATCTACGATCGCCACTGGTACTGGCTGTACCTGCCGGTGGCGCGATCGACCGAATACGTCTCGTCGAAAATCGCCTTGCTGCAGCAGGGGAGGATCAGCATCTACCTGCTCTACAGCTTTCTCACCCTGATCGCGCTGCTGGTCTTCGTCCGCTGACTTTCGCCCACTGACTTTCGCCCACTGATTCCCCCCATGATCGACGCCCCCGGAATCGCGTTTCAGATCCTGCAATCGGTATTCGTGGTGCTCGCCGCCCCGCTGCTCATGGGCTGGGCGAACCAGTGCCGCGCCTGGCTGCAGAACCGCTCGGCGCCGAGCATCCTGCTGCCGTATTACACGCTGGCCAAGCTGTTTCATAAGGACGTGGTGATCGCGCGCAATGCTTCCGCCTTGTTTCGCGTCACGCCCTATGTGGTATTCGGCTGCATGTGGCTCGCCGCCGGAATCGTTCCGGTACTCGCCACCGACTTGCCGTTCGCGCCGGCGGCCGACATCATCGCGCTGGTGGGTGTATTCGCCCTGGCGCGGGTGTTCTCGGCACTGGCGGCGATGGACATCGGCACCGCCTTCGGCGGCCTGGGCGCGCGACGCGAAATGCTGATCGGGTTCCTGGCCGAACCGGCGATGCTGATGATTCTGTTCACCGCCGCTTTCATCAGCGGCTCGACCCAGTTGAACACCATCGTCGAAACGCTGGCGTACCGCGAGTTCGCGATTTACCCGAGCCTGGCATTCGCCGCAGTCGCCTTCCTCATGGTGCTGCTCGCCGAGAACGCCCGCATCCCGATCGACAACCCGACCACGCACCTGGAGCTCACCATGATCCACGAGGCGATGATCCTCGAATACTCGGCGCGGCACCTGGCGCTGATCGAGTGGGCCGTGGCGATCAAGCTGTTCGCCTACATGGCCATCGGCATCGCCCTGTTCCTGCCCTGGGGCATCGCCGCGGCGGGCAACTGGGGAGCGCTGCCGCTGGCGTTCGCGGCGCTGGCGGCGAAACTTGCCCTCGCCGGCGCCGGCCTCGCCTTGCTGGAGACGCTGCTCGCCAAGCTGCGCCTGTTCCTCGCCCCCGAGTTCCTGTCCACGGCTTTTCTGCTCGGCGTGCTCGGCATGCTGACCCACTTCCTCACGCTCGGCTGAGAACGCCATGGATCAATCTCTTTCCAGCCAGTTCGTCAATCTGCTCGCGGCGTTCCTGCTGCTGCTCGCCTTCGCCATGCTGTCGCAGCGGCGCGTGCTGACACTGATCAAGTTGTTCGCATGGCAAGGCGCCGCGCTTACCGCTTCGACGCTGATCGTGGCGTACACAACCGGCCAAAGCCATCTGTATTTCTCCGCCGCGCTCACTCTGGTGCTAAAGGTGCTGCTGATCCCCTGGGTGCTGCATCGCCTGATCGACCGGCTGCAGATACGCTGGGACATCGAGACCCTGATCAACATTCCGGCCACGATGCTGATCGGCATCGGTCTTGCGATCTTCGCCTTCGCGCTCGCCACCCCGATCTCGGAGATGGCGAGCAGCCTGACGCGCGCCACCCTGGGGATCGCGATGGCGAGCATGCTGCTGTCGTTCCTGATGATGATCGTGCGGCGCAAGGCGGTGCCGCAGGTGAACGGTTTCCTGGCGATGGAGAATAGCCTGTTCTTCGCCGCCACCAGCGCGACCTACGGCATGCCGCTGGTGGTCGAGCTGGGCGTGGCGCTCGACGTGCTCGTCGGCACGTTCATCTTCGGCATTTTCTTTTTCCATATCCGCGACCAGTTCGAAAGCCTGGACATCCGGCATATGGAAAAGCTGAAGGAGGACTAGGGTCGCATGGAAATCGCCCTGGTCCTCGGTTTTCCTCTGCTCGGCGGCCTGCTGCTGGCACTCGTCGGCCACAAACGCTGGGCGCCGGAGGTAAATGCCCTGATGAGCCTCGTCACCCTCGTCGCCGCGGCGGCGCTGACCCGTCGCGTCACCACCGACGGCCCGATGACGGCGCTGGAGGAGCAGTTCTTCGTCGACCCGTTCAATGTATTCCTGGTCGCGCTCACCGCGTTCGTCGGCTTCACCACCGCGCTTTTTTCCCGTCCCTACATGCGCATCGAGGAACACCACGGGCGCCTGAATTCGGCG
Source organism: Betaproteobacteria bacterium (assembly GCA_016234705.1). Classification (GTDB taxonomy): domain Bacteria; phylum Pseudomonadota; class Gammaproteobacteria; order Burkholderiales; family SG8-39; genus 2-12-FULL-64-23. The sequence continues at coordinate 9,423 of JACRAS010000220.1, forward strand.
CGGCTGCGCCTCTATCACAGCATGTACCAGATGTTTTCCTTCACCATGATGCTGTGCCTGCTGTCGAACAATATCGGCATCCTTTGGGTGGCACTGGAGGGCGCGACGCTCTCGACCGTGCTGCTGGTGAGCCTGTACCGCACGCCGGCGAGCCTGGAGGCGGCGTGGAAGTATTTCATCCTGTGCTCGGTCGGCATCGCGCAGGCGCTGTTCGGCGTAATCTTGCTTTACTTCGCCGCGGAAAAAGTTCTCGGCGCGGGAGGGACTTCACTCCTATGGACGCACCTGTACGCAGTGCGCGACCAGCTCGAACCGACGGTGCTGTCGCTCGCATTCGTGTTCCTGCTGGTCGGGTTCGGCACCAAAGTGGGCCTGGTGCCGCTGCACAACTGGCTGCCCGACGCGCACGCCGAAGGCCCGACACCGGTATCGGCGGTGCTCTCGGGACTGCTCCTCAACGTCGCGCTATACGCGGTGGTGCGCAGCAAGGTGCTGGTCGATGGCGCGCTCGGGCGCAATTTTTCCGGCGGGCTGATGATGGGTTTCGGGCTGCTGTCGGTCGTGGTTGCCGCGTTCTTTCTGTCGCGGCAGAAGGACATCAAGCGCATGTTCGCTTACTCTTCGATCGAGCACATGGGGATCATGACGTTTGCTTTCGGCATGGGCGGCCCGGTCGCCGCTTTCGCCGGCCTGCTGCACATGACGGTGCACTCGCTCACCAAGAGCGCGATTTTCTTCACCGTCGGCCACGCCTCCCAAAAGACCGGCACGCAAAACATGGCCGACATCCGCGGGCTGATCGAGCAAAGCCCCACCGTTGGCTGGGGGCTGGCGCTGGGCACCATCGCCATCCTCGGCATGCCGCCGTTCGGGGTGTTCACCAGCGAGTTCATGGTGCTCACCACCGCCATGCACGAGCACCCCTGGGCGACGCCGTTCCTGCTGGTGGCGCTGGGAGTCGCGTTTGCCGCGATCTTCGGCAAGGTCCAGCCGATGGTGTTCGGCGAATCCAACCTGCGCCGGCTGCCTCATCCGCCGGCGCTGGTGCCGGTATTCGCGCACCTGGCAATCGTGCTGATGCTGGGTTTATACATCCCGCCCTATTTGGTCGAATGGTACCGGCAGGCGGCCGCTTTCATCGGCTGAGCACGCAATGGGCACAATGGGCAAAAAGCGATGACCGATCTTCCCGTCCAAACCGAACCCATCCCGGGCGCCATGCCCGCGTTCCGCTCAATGATCGAGCCCGGAACCCTGCGCGCCGTGGCGGAGAAGGCGAAAGCGCAAAAAGCGCGTCTGGTCGCCCTTTGGGGCAGCGACGAAACCACGCGCGGCGGCGCTTATGCGCTGCACCTCGCGCTCGCGCTTCGCGCCGGCCTGTTGTGGCTGACGCTGCCGCTTGCGCGCGAGCACCCGCGCTATCCCAGCATCGCCGATATCTATCCGTGCGCGAACCGAATGCAGCGCGCCACCTACGATCTTCTCGGCATCCACGCCCAGGACAGCCAGGATCAGCGCAAGTGGGTGCGCCACCGCGCCTGGCCCGGCGGCGTATTTCCGCTGCGCAAGGACTTCGACATCGGCACGAACCTGCCAGCGTCGGATGACCGCTATCCCTTCGTCAAGATCGCAGGCGAAGGCGTGCACGAAATACCGGTAGGCCCGGTGCACGCCGGCACCATTGAACCAGGGCATTTCCGCTTCTCCATCGTCGGCGAGAAAATCCTGCGCCTGGAGGAGCGCCTGTGCTACACGCACAAGGGGATCGAGAAGCTGTTCGAGACCATGACCCTGGCCGAGGGCGCCAAACTCGCCGCTCGTGTGTCCGGTGATTCCACCGTCGCCTACGCCTGGGCCTACGCCATGGCGGTGGAGGGCGCCAGCGGCACCGAACCGCCCAGGCGCGCGCTCGGCCTGCGCGGGATCATGCTCGAGCTCGAGCGCATCGCCAACCACCTGGGCGATCTCGGCTACCTCGGCGCCGACGTCGGGCTCGCGTTCGGCTTTTTTCAGTTCTGGCGGCTGAAGGAAGACCTGCTGCGTTTGCAGGGCGAGCTGTTCGGCCATCGCTATCTCATGGACCTGGTCGTTCCCGGAGGCGTCGCGCGCGATCTGCCGCGCGACCGGGCGGCGCACCTCGCGACCCAACTCGCGCGGATACGATCCGAGGCCGTTGCGCTCAAGGCGATCTACGACGATCACGCCGGCGCGCAGGACCGGTTCATCATGACCGGGCAGGTACTACCCGAGCTGGCCGAAAAAATGGGCCTCGCCGGCTTCGCCGCGCGTGCAAGCGGCATCATGCACGATTTGCGCATCGATTTCCCGATCCCGCCTTACCAGCAGGTGGAGGTGCGCCTGGGCTCGCACACGCGCGGCGACGTCGCCGCGCGCGTCTCGGTGCGATTCGAAGAACTGTTCGAGTCCATGCGGCTGGTACAGGTGCTGGCCGGCGAACTTGCACCGGGCGAGATTCGCGTCCCGCTCGCCGACTGCAACGCCGGAAAATGCGGCGTCGGCTGGGTCGAAGGCTGGCGCGGCGAAGTGCTGATCGCACTTGAAACCGCGGATGCCAACCGCATCCATCGCGCGCATGCGCACGATCCGTCGTGGCAGAACTGGCCGGCGATCGAGCGCGCAGTCATCGGCACTATCGTTCCGGACTTTCCGCTGATCAATAAGTCATTCAACCTTTCCTACAGCGGGCAGGACCTCTGACATGTATCAGTTGCTCCGCCAGATCGCGAAAACCGGCATCGTCAGCGAACCGCCGCCGCATGCCGACGAGGCACTGCGCCGGATCGAGCAGCGCCTGGGGACGATGATTCTCAAGCACTTCGCACGCGCGCTCACCATCCGCCACGTCGATGCAGGCTCGTGCAACGGTTGCGAACTCGAGATCCATACCATGAACGGACCCTACTACAACCTGGAGCGGCTTGGGATCAAACTGGTCGCGAGTCCACGCCACGCCGACATGCTGCTGGTAACCGGGCCGGTATCGCGCAATATGGAGCTGGCGCTCAAGCGCACCTACGATGCCACGCCCGATCCCAAGCTGGTGGTCGCGATCGGCGACTGCGGCTGCAGCGGAGGCGTTTTCGGCGAGAGCTACGCCAGTTGCGGCCGCGTGTCCAATGTCATCCCGGTGGATGTGGCGGTGCCCGGCTGTCCGCCGACACCGATTGCGCTGATGCAGGGGATACTCACTGCAATCAGCCGCGGCGCCCCTCCCGTGGGCTGAGAACAGCACCAGGCCGAAAGCCGCGCATGGGCATTCCGACGCTGCCGCTGGCCTTCATCGGCTGGTTTTTCGCGATCGTATCCTTCGCCGCGCTGGCGATCGGCGTGCTGCTACTGCAGCAGCTTTTCCGCAGCGGAAAAATCCCGCCCGAATACCTTCAATCGCGCATTGTCGGCGATGTCGCGCTGCTGCTCGTCTGGCTGATCGGGCTCGTGTCCGCGTTCGGCCTGCTTAACGGATTTTCCTGGGCACGCACCGGCCTGGAGTATTTCTGCTGGGTGCTGATCGCACTGACGCTGCTTTCGGGCGGCACGCGTCTGGCGACCTATCGCCGGCACCCGCAAGGGCAGGGACTGACGCCACGAGGCTGGATTGTTGCAACCGCCGGAGTGATGCTGGTTGCGCTGCCGCTCATCGCGCTGTGCGGCGTGAGCATTCTCACGCTGCGCAGCGACGAAGTGCGCCAGCAACTTGAACGATCTCAAAGGTAGGCGATTTATTTCCCGCGCCAGACCGGGTTCGCTAGCGCGGCGTATTGCGATGGCGGCCGCTTTCGGATATAAACGCTCAGGCAATTTTTTTGTCACGACATTCGAAAGGCGAAGTTGAGCACGCACAAAAAATACGCCGCCTTCCCGGGCAGGATGCTGATGGTGGGCTTTGGCGCCGTCGGACAGGGCTCGCTGCCCCTCATCCTGCGCCATATCGATCTGCGCCCGCAGCAGATCACCATCGTCACCGCCAATGACTTCGGCAAGGACATTGCCGCCGAATACGGCATCAAATTCCGGGTCGAGCCGCTGACGCGCGCGAACTATATCTCCATTCTCGAGCGCGAGCTCGGCGCGGGCGATTTTCTGGTCAACGTCTCGTTCGATGTCTCCAGCACCGCCGTGGTCGAATGGTGCCAGCAGAACGGCGTGCTCTACATCGACGCCTGCCTCGAGCCCTGGCAGGGCGGCCATACCGACCGGTCGATTCCGGCCGGCCGCCGCTCCAACTACGCCCATCGCGAAACGGCACTGGGCTTGCGCAACAAGTACCCAGGGGGGCCGGCGGCCGTGCTCATGCACGGCGCCAATCCGGGCCTGGTCTCCCACCTGGTAAAGCAGGCGCTGCTCGATCTCGCCGGCGATCTCGGCATGGACGCCACGGCGCCGCCCGACCGCGAAGGCTGGGCCCGGCTCGCCGCGCAACTGCAGGTGAAAGTGATCCACGTTTCCGAGCGCGACCACCAGACCAGCCGCGTGCACAAGCGTAACGGCGAATTCGTCAACACCTGGTCGAGCGAAGCCTTCTGCGGCGAGTCGCTGCAACCGGCCGAACTCGGCTGGGGCACGCACGAGCGCAACTGGCCGCGGGACGCGCGCGAATACGGCTTCGGCTGCGGCGCCGCGATCTATCTCGACCGGCCGGGCGTGGCCACAAAGGTGCGTTCCTGGGCGCCCGTCGAGGGACCGTTCCATGGCTGGCTGATCTCCCACGGCGAGGCGATCTCCATTCCCGACTATCTCACCCTGCGCGAGAACGGCAAGCCCGTCTATCGGCCGACCTGCCACTACGCTTACCACCCCTGCGACGACGCCGTGCTGTCGCTGCACGAGTTCGCCGGCAACGGCTGGCGTTTCCCGCCGCAGCAGCGGCTGCTGCGTGAGGAAATCGATGCGGGCTTCGATGAACTGGGCGTGCTGCTGATGGGCCACAAGCGCGGCGCCTACTGGTTCGGCTCGCAGTTGGGCATCGAGGAGACGCGCAAGCTGTGCCCGCACAACAACGCCACCAGCCTGCAGGTGAACGCTCCGTTCACGGCTGCCGTCATCTGGGCACTGAGAAATCCGCGCGCCGGCATTGTCGAGCCCGACGAACTCGATTTCCGGGCGATCCTCGAGCTTTGCATGCCCTATCTGGGCAAACTGGTCGGCGCCTATACCGACTGGACGCCGCTCGTTGGCCGCGACGGCCTGTATCCGGATGACATCGATGCCTCCGATCCGTGGCAGTTCCGCAATTTCCGGGTCACCTAAGCGGGACGACGCGGAAGCAAACGAAGTGTCTCCGGCCTGTCTCCGGCCGCCGAAAAGCCCTCATCCCGCGAACGGCCCACCCCCGGACCCCGGCGAACACGAGCCCTGTTCTTTCGCGGCAGGGCTTGATATTCGTCAAATCGAGCCGTCCGCGTTCGTTTAGCATGTTCAAAACAATAAGGATTCACCTTCATCGACATGCCCTCCCGGAAGCGCAGGAGCAGGAGAACGCGAAGCAACATTCGAGGGCGTGGTTACGACCGCCATCGGGGCGGCTGCCGCGTGGGGCATGCCGCCTTTATTGCGGACCAATTGAAAAGCGTAGCCGCGACCCTGAACGATACGAAGCCGCAATCACGGCCCTTGGCGAAAGATCAAAAGGAATGAGTTTGTCCCGTTCGAGACGGAACAGGGATGCTGTTTATTTAACCGGGGAATCGAAAGCCATGCGTGTTCCAAGACTTGTAACGTGGGTAATGGCGGGGGTTATTTGCTTGGCGGGAGCGTCGATGGCGTGGCAGGAGCACGCCCATGCCGCGGACACCGCCAAGAGCGGCAAAGCCGCTGAGCCGGAAGTCGGCAACCCCGACAACGATACTTGTCTCGCCTGTCACGGAAACGAAGGGTTTACGATGCCGGGCGCGGACGGGAAACCGCGCCGGTTGCACGTGATCAAGGACAAGTTCGGCAAAAGCGTGCACGGGAAACGGGCTTGCGTCGAGTGCCACACTGACATTAACGAAATTCCGCACAAGACGGGCGTGACGCACAAAGTCAGTTGCGTCACCTGCCACGAAGCCATATGGGACGCCGCCAAAGCGGAGAACAAGACCCAGGAGCACGCGAGGCTCGGGGTGGTCGTAGAGCAAATCAACAAGTACATGAGATCCATCCACGCCCGGCCGAGCCGGGAAGACCAGTCGCGCACCAACGCCACCTGCTACAACTGCCACGAACCCCATTACATCTATACCAACGGCAGCCCCGAACGCGCACAGTGGCGGCTCAGCGTCCCGAACGCGTGCGGCAAGTGTCACGCCAGGGAGCGCGAGCAGTACGCGACTTCGGTGCACGGCAAAGCGGTGCTGAACGACAAGAACCCGGTGGCGGCGATCTGCTCGGATTGCCACACCACCCACGACGTCGAAGCCGCGGCAAAGGATTCGGCCAAGCTCGCGATCACCAAGAACTGCGGCGGTTGCCACGCCGAAAGCCTGAAGACTTACACCGGGACCTACCATGGACAGGTGAATACCCTGGGCTACGCGCACACGGCCAAGTGTTTCGACTGCCACGGCAGCCACGGCATCCAGCGGGTCGCCGATCCGAAATCGACCATGCATCCGGACAACCGCCTCAAGACCTGCCAGAAATGCCATGCCGAGGCGACCAAGGGTTTCACCACTTTCGAGCCCCACGGCACGCCCCACGACTTCGCCCGCTATCCCTATATCTGGATCGCGTCCAAGTTCATGCTGCAGCTGCTCGCCGGCACTTTTGCCTTTTTCTGGACGCATTCGGCCCTGTGGTTCTACCGCGAATACAAGGAGCGCAATGAGCGCACGTCCCGGCCGCACGTGGTGACCGATGAATTGCTTGAAGGTAAGGCAAAGGACAAGCATTACCGGCGCTTCCCGTTGATCTGGCGCATCGGACACCTGATCTTCGCGCTGACCCTGATGATACTGACCCTGACCGGCATGTCGGTGTTTTACGCGGACACGACCTGGGCGCCGGTGGTGATGCACTGGCTGGGCGGGCCGAAAATTGCGGCTGTTATTCACCGGACCTGCGCAGTGATATTTGCCTTCGTATTTTTCGTGCACCTGATTTACATGGTGATGCGCATCGCCCGCAACTGGAGAACCTTCGATTGGTTCGGACCCAACTCCCTGGTTCCGCGCTGGCAGGATCTGTGGGACATATTGGCGATGTTCAAATGGTTCTTCGGCCTGGGGCCGCGGCCGGTGTTCGATCGCTGGACTTACTGGGAGAAGTTCGACTACTGGGCGCCGTTCTGGGGCGTGACCATCATCGGCACGACCGGCCTGATGCTATGGATTCCGAACGTGACCGCCGCGTTCCTGCCGGGGTGGGCGTTCAACGTGGCTACGATTTTCCACGGAGAGGAGGCGCTGCTCGCGGCACTGTTCCTGTTCACGGTGCATTTCTTCAACAACCATTTCCGGCCGGACAAGTTCCCCCTGGATGTGGTGATGTTCACCGGTTCGATGACCCTGGAAGCGTTCAAGCACGAGCACACGGTGGAATACGACCGGATGGTCGCCTCCGGCGAA
>JACRAS010000222.1 GCA_016234705.1 Betaproteobacteria bacterium
CCACGCCATCCCCACCTGCGCCGAACTGGTGGCCCGAATCGTCGCCGAGACCGAGGCTATCATCGCGACGCGCTTAAACCGGATGATGGGCGCGCGCAGTAGCTGAGGGGCGCTCATCCCGGGTGTTGCGGGGTCTCGACGTTGCGCGGACGAGGACCCGTCCGCGCGGATCGTCGATTGCACGCGGATGAAAAGCGCATCCGTGTGCAATCGACGATCTTGTATAAGACCCCAGGCTGTCCTTGGTTTTAACAGTAACCGTGTTTTCCGTGCGGATACGCTTTTCATCCGCGCGGAAAACACGGTTGGCGCGCGGAGCGCGCAATGGCCGCTCTTGCCAAGTATCGCAATTAAAGACGCGGTATTTGTTGCTCGCGCCTGCCTTGTGCACCGGTGCCGCAAAATGCCCTGGTCAGCGCCGCCTTCAGCGCACCACGGGTTTGGCCTGCCAGATCTGCTCCGCGTATTGCAAGATGGCGCGATCGCTGGAAAATTTTCCCATATTGGCTACGTTGAGAATGACTTTGCGCAGCCATTGAGGCTGATCGCGGTAGGCGGCTTCGACCTCTTTCTGACAGGCGGCGTAAGACGCGTAGTCGGCCAGCAGCAGATAGTGGTCGCCGTTGGCGAGCAAGTTATCCACGATGGGCTTGAACCGGTCGGGGTCCTCCGGCGAAAAATAGCCCCTGGCAATCATGTCGATGGCCTGGCGCAATTCGTCGTTCGCGAGATAGTAATCCGCCGGCCTGTAGCCGCTGGCGCGCAGCTCGGCGACCTCAGCGGTGGTAAGGCCGAAAATGAAAATATTGTCTTCGCCGACCTCGCTCCTGATTTCGACATTGGCGCCGTCCAGGGTCCCTATGGTCAGTGCCCCATTCAATGCCAGCTTCATGTTGCCGGTGCCCGACGCCTCGGTGCCAGCGGTGGATATCTGCTCCGACAAATCGGCTGCTGGAATGATGTTCTCGGCCACGGAAACCCCGTAATTAGGCACGAATACCAGCTTCAGCCGTCCGTGTATGCGAATGTCATTGTTGACGATATCGGCCACATCGTTGATCAGCTTGATGATCAGCTTGGCCATGGCGTAGCCCGGCGCCGCCTTGCCGCCGAAGATTACGGTGCGCGGCACCGTGTCGGTCTGCGGGGCATCGCATAGGCGCTTGTACAACGCCACCACGTGCAGCACGTTGAGCAGCTGCCGCTTGTATTCGTGGATGCGCTTGATCTGCACGTCGAACAGCGAATCAACGTCGATCTCCATGCCCAGTGAAGACTTGAGTTCCGCCGCGAACCTTTGCTTGTTGGCGCGCTTTACCGCCGCGAACTCCCGGCGGAACTGCGCGTCCTCGGCCAGCGGAATCAGGCGCCGCAACTGGGTGAGATCCTTGAGCCAGCCGTCGCCGATGCGCGAAGTGATCAAAGCCGCGAGCAGCGGATTGGCCTGGTTCAACCAGCGGCGGGGCGTGATGCCGTTGGTCATGTTGATGATCTTGCCCGGAAAATAGCGGTCGAAATCGGCAAAAATGGTTTGCTTCATCAGCTCGGTGTGGATTTGCGCCACGCCGTTGACCTTATGGCTGCCGACGACGGCGAGATGCGCCATGCGTACCCGCTTGCCCTCTTCTTCGCCGATGATCGACATGCGCCGGCGCATTTCGTTGTCGCCGGGGAAACTGTGCATCACCCCGATGAGGAAGCGGTGGTTGATTTCGTAAATGATCTGCAGGTGGCGCGGCAGGATTTGCTCGAACATCGCGACCGGCCAGGTTTCCAGCGCCTCCGCCCTCAGCGTATGGTTGGTGTAGGAGAAAGTGCGGGTGGTGATGTCCCAAGCCTTGTCCCAATCCAGATGGTTCAGGTCGACGAGGATGCGCATCAGTTCGGGGATGGCGATCGCGGGGTGGGTATCGTTCAGCTGGATTGCGACTTTGTCCGGAAGCTCGTCGAAGCCTTCGTGGAATTTGCTGAAGCGGTAGAGGATATCCTGCAGCGATGCGCAGACGAAGAAATACTGCTGTTTCAGGCGCAGTTCGCGGCCCATCGCCGTGGAGTCTTGGGGGTAGAGGACCTTGGACAGGTTTTCCGATTCGTTCTTGTCCTCCACCGCCTTGATGTAATTGCCCTCGTTGAAATATTTCAAGTCGAAGTCGCGCGACGCCTTGGCCGCCCACAAGCGCATGTTGTTTACGGTGGAGGTGGCAAAACCGGGGATGGGACTGTCATAGGCCATCGCCATCACGTCGTCGGTGTCCACCCAATGATGGCGCTGCACGCCGTCTTCGTCGGAGTACTGCACCACGCGCCCGCCGAATTTGACATGGTAGAGCACTTCCGCACGCGGAAACTCCCAGGGATTGCCGTAGCGCAGCCAGTTGTCGGGGTGTTCCACCTGCCGCCCGCCCTCGATGCGCTGCGAGAACATGCCGTACTCATAGCGAATGCCATAGCCATAGCCAGGCAGATTCAGCGTCGCCATCGAATCCAGAAAGCAGGCCGCAAGCCGCCCCAGGCCGCCGTTGCCCAGGGCCGCGTCGAACTCCATTTCACGCACCTGGCGCAAATCGACGCCTTGCTGCCGCAACGCCTCGCTGCACTCCTTTTCGAACGCGAGGTTGAGCAGGCTGTTCATCAGCGTGCGCCCCATCAGGAATTCCATCGACAGGTAATACACCCGCTTCGCGTTCGCGGCGTAATAGCTGCGCATGGTTTCCATCCAGCGCTCGATCAGGCGGTCGCGCGTCATGAACGCCGTGGCATGAAACCAGTCGCGCGTGGTCGCCATGATGTCATCCTTGCCTACCGAAAACACCAGGCGGTTGACAATGGACTTGCTCACCGAAGCGACGTCGACGCCGGCAAGCTGATGGTTGATGAGGGATTGCGGCGGCTGCTTTGTCATGATTGTCCCCTAAGCCGGACAAATAAAAGACTTAGACCCCGTTGCAAATCGAGTGTTGCAACGGGCCGAATGCGGGTATTGAACCGGATTACGAACGACATGCGCTGTTCATTCACCGGAGCGCAGGACAAATAGGGTCAGCGAAACTATCCGTCAGCCGAACCGCCATGCCTTGCAGCATAACGGATATGATTTTAGGCCTTTTCACTGCTGTCCGGTTAAAACGAACCCCATGGTCTTGAAACCAAGAGCTGGGGCGGAATTTGGAGTTTTTGAGGGTGTCCCCGATTTGAACGGCGGATTGCCAATCCGGCAGTCTTGCGGCATTGCTTTGGCCGGAGACGCAGATGAATCTTGGCAAAGCGCTTTTTGCTCAACTCTACCTACGGGGATTAGTCCATCCGTGACTGGCCACGTGGTCGGGACATGTTTTCAAGAACAGCTTGAACCCGGCATGCGCTCCCGATAAACTCTTCGGCCCAACGGCTCATTCTTGATTGGTAAGGAGGAACGATGTCGGACGAAGATCTGAAGGCCGAACTGGAGCGGCTGCGTAACGAGAACGCCGCGCTCAAAAAAGGGGCCGCCACTGGCCTCACCATGAAAGTCAGCGAGAAGGGCGCGCTCTCGATCTACGGCATGGGGCGTTTCCCGGTGACCTTGTACAAGGAGCAGTGGCTCAAGCTCCTGGAGCGGTCCGATGACATCCGCACGTTCATTGCGGCGAACGAGGGGCGGTTGAAGACGAAGGGGTGATCAGGGCGGTGAGGCGGTTTTCGCTGCGCGCGGCTCTGCCGCGTTTCGCGTCCCCCGCCCCTTCCGCGTAGGCCATAACATGGGTGTCGAGCGCAATGCGTACCACGTCACTTACTCATAGAGCTCGTCACGGGACCAATTTCTCGTCCCGGTCGCGGGAGTCGCGCGCAGCCGCGACAGCAGGGCGCGCCTGGCTGCCACACGCTCGCGACGCCCGATCTGATCGGCCGCGGAGATCGTCGCGACGGGCTTGCCACGCGATGTCACCGTGATCCGCACGCCGCGAGACACTTCGCGCAATAGCGATGAGAAATGCCGGTTCGCTTCGGCAGCGCTGATTGTTTTCATGGTTCCTCGCAAAGGTAGTGATCTATACGACTTTATCTAAACGACATCGGCATGGATGGACCCGCTACCGGGTTGTTGCACGCGCCCGTGTCAGGCGCGACGGTCCCTCGCCGCCGAAGATATCACCCAGGCAGGTAGGGCGCGCGTGTTCGTCGATGCGGCAACCCTGCCGCAGTCTAACCGCCCCACTCCCGCCACCCCGCCAGCAGCGGAAAATAAAGTCCCAGCATTGCTGCTTCGCCGTGCGCGAGCGCCTGGGCATAGCGCTCGAGTTGCGCCCGGTAGCGTTCCTGCTCCTGGTCGAGAAACTCCTCCACGTTCGTGCCTTCGTGGCCGCTCGCCTTGTAGTCCACGATCCAGCGCTTGCCGTCGACATCCGCAAACGTGCGGTCGATGACCAGGTTGCGGCGCTCGCCGTCGATCATGGCGGTCAAGCGGTATTCGTTCTTCGCATCCCGCTGCGGCCCGAGCAGCCACCGGCCGCGCGGGTCGGCGAGCGCGTTTGCGAGTGCCTTCGCCACGCGCTCGGTCGCAGCGGCTAGTTGTGCCTCCTCGACGCCGCACGCTGCAAGTTCGTTGCGGAAGATGGCATGCATGGTCGCTATGCGCGCCGCGCTCCAGCCTTGCAGTTCATCCTCTGCGATCTTCTGTAGCCAGCGGTGCACCACGCTGCCGACGCGGCGCGCGGTCTCGCCCACCCAGGAGTATTCGATGTCGTCCTGGACATGCGCGCTTTCGCCCGAGGCGGTCCACGCGAGCGCAGGCGGCGCTTCGGGCAGAGACCATGCGGACGCGAGGCGGCGCAGCGACTGGTCGAGGACCGTGTCGTCAGCCGCTGCTGCAACCGCAGATGGCGCCGGGGCCGTCGCGGCGGCGCGTTGAAATTCGCCCGCCACCACCGGCCAGAGCTTGGCCAGCAGGCTGCGCGAGTCGGGATTGCGCGCCGTTTGCGCCTCGTCTTCGACGAGGCGCCGCGTCTCGCCCAGCAAATGCAGGCGCTGCTTGGCGCGCGTGGCGGCGACGTAGAGCAGGCGGCCGTCCTCATGACCTGCTTTTTCGGCGGCGAGCTGCTTGATCCAGGCGTAGATCGGATCGCCGTCGGCGCCGGTTTCTTCGATCGGTGCGAGGAGCAGGCTCGTGCTGAATGCCGGGCTGCGCAAACTTGATGCATCCGGCTTCAGCGGGCGCTCCATCCACAGGAAGAGCTGCTTGCGTTCCGCAGGCGGCACCTTGCCCAGCCCGGGCACGATGACATGGTCGAACTCCAGGCCCTTCGCCTTGTGCATGGTCATGATCTGCACGGCGCCGTCGCCGGCGGCCAGGTCCGGCAGCGCGTAGAGCTTATCCAGGCTCTGCTCGAACGCGTCGAAGTCGGCGATGGCGCAAGCTTCCTCTTTGGATTCGAGATGGTCGAGGTAGGTTTCGGCGTCTTCGAGCTCGGTCGCGGATGCGGCGCAGGCCGGGCCGCCGAGCGCGAGCCAAGTGCCTTCGACCGCATCCCTCAGGGATGAGCGCTGGCGCTGCGCGAGCGCGGCGGCGAGCACGGGACGGATGCGCTCTAGGCGCGTGCGCCCGTCCGGCGTGAGGGCCACAAGGCGCGCCGGATCGCACATCAGTTCCCACACGGTCGATTGGCTGGAGATCGGCTCTGGATGCGGCTCTCCAGGCGATCTCTCAATAACGTCTGCGCCGGTCGCGGCGCCGGCGAGCGCGACGAGGTCGGCGTGCGTGAGGCCGCACCAGGGAGCGCGCAGGATCGCGAGCCAGGCAAGGCGGTCGCCGCGATGCGCGAGCGCGCGGGTGAGCGCGACGAGGTCCTGCACCACCGGCCGATCGTCCAAGCGATCGATTTCGATCGCGCGAAACGCGAGGCCGGCGCGTTTCAATTGCGGCACGATCTCGCGCAGGTGGTTGCGCCCGCGAACGAGGATGGCGATGCTCGGTCGCTGCTCAGTGCCAACGCTTGCGGCTGCAATGCCGGCGACGATGTTCGCCACCTGCGCAGCTTCGCTGGTCTCGCCGCCTGTAAACAACGGATGGATTTCGACTGCGTCGCCCTCCAGGCGCGGATGTACCGCCTTCGATTCGGTGTAGGCCACCGCGCCCGAGGCGATGTCCTCGAGCTCGGGCATCACCTGCGCGAAGGCCTGGTTCACCCAATCGACAATGCCCGCCTGCGAACGGAAATTGGCCGAAAGTTCCAGCGGTTCGAGCACGACGCTGCCGATGCCCTCGGCGCGCGCCCGCAGGAACAGCCCGACCTCGGCTTCGCGAAAGCGGTAGATCGACTGCATCGGATCGCCGACCACGAACAGCGTGCGGCCGTCATCGGGCGTCCATCCTGCGGTGAGCCGCGCTACAAGCTCGAACTGGCTGATCGAGGTGTCCTGGAATTCATCGATCAACAGGTGCCGGATTTGGTAATCGAGCCTCAACGCGAGATCCGTCGGTCCCTCGGTGTCTTCGAGCGCGAGCAGGGCGCGCTGCGACACTTCGGTGAAATCGACCTGCCCGCGCGATTGGAACACGAGCTTCAATTGTCCCAGCGCGCGCTTCAGCAACTCGGTAATCGCTTCCAGCACCTGCCATTGCGCGTCGGTGTAGCTTGCCTGCGGAAGCCTGCGCGTGTCGGCGAGCGCAGTGCAAAGCCGGTCGTCGGCGAGCGCCGCGATGAGCGCCGCGAGGCGCTCCTTCCACGCCTTACCCGCGGCGCCCACGGGAAAGCCATGGCGCTTGTCCACCTTGGCGCGCCAATCGCCATTGCTGGTCAGCAGCACCCCGGCGAGTGTTGCCCAGCTTTGCGCATCGTCGCCGCCTGGGAACTCAGCGAGCGGCGCCAGGCCGCGATTGCCCAGCGAATAATTGGCGATGGCGAGCAGCTCGGCGCGTTCGGGCAAGGGCACGAGCGCCTGCGCTCGATCGATCACCGTGCGCCGCTCGGCAACGAGCGCGCCTTCAAGCCCGGCGCGCTCGTTGACCATCACATGGCGCAGCCAGTGGTCGCGCCGGCGCAGCATTTCGATCAGCAATTCCTCGACGCGCGCCACGTTGTTATCGAGGTGCGCGAGCAACCGCGCTACGTAATCCGCGGCAGGGTCCCCAGATTCGATCAGTTCGACCGTCGCGCGCGCCGCCTCGGCATAAAGCGCGCCGGCGTCCTCGATGCTCTCCGGCTGCGAGCCGAATTTCGACAGCAGCGGCATCTGCCGCGTCAGCGCCGCGCACAGCGAATCGATGGTCTGGATGCGCAGCCGCGCCGGGCTGTCGCTGATGCGCCAGCCGCGCGCGCAGTCGCGCGCCAGCGCCGCGCGCGCGAGCTCCCGCGTGCGGCGCTCGTGCTCGGAGGCGGACTCAGACCCGGGCGCCTTGCCCGCGCTCGCCTGCGCAAACGCATCGAGCACGCGCTCGCGCATTTCGGCCGCGGCTTTCCTGGTGAAGGTGATGGCGACGATTTCCTCGGGCTCGTTCACCGTCGCCAGGAGGCCAAGGTAGCGCTGGATCAGGAGTTCGGTCTTGCCCGAGCCGGCCGGCGCCTGGACGATGAACGAGCGCGGCGGCGCCAGCGCTTCCTCGCGCGCGTGCAGGTCGGGGATGGGCGCGGCTTCAGCCATCCCTCTCTCCATGCTTGTCAAAACTGGCAACCCAATTTGGCCATACTCCAGGCCCCACCTGGATTAGGCAAAATGAAAGTTCATGATTCATCATCGCCCTCCTGGTCCGTAACGGGCGTGCCCAGGCGTTCGTGAATGCGGCACAGCGGCTGCAGGTCGCAGTTGCGGCAGGTCGTCCGCGGATTTTTCGGCTGCACCGTGGCCTCGCCGGCGGCGAACTGCGCCGCGAGCCGGGTGAGAACCTCGCGCCATGCGACGACCTGCGCATCCCAGCCTATGTCGGGCAGCGATTTCCACACCGGCAGCAGCGTCTCGTCCGCGGCCAGCGCGGCGAACTTCATTTCGCCTGCCTTCACCTGCGCGAACGCGATGGCCACCGCGTGCGGTTCGGTCGCGACAAGATACAGCGGCAGTTGCGGCTCGTCGGGCCGCTCGCCCAGCCACGCGCTCGCGGACTCGGCGCTGGACTTGTAGTCGATGACGATGCGCCGGCCGTCTTCGAGTTCGTCCACACGATCGAGCTTGCCGCGCAGCGTGAGCGGGCCGATCACCAGGCTGCGCTTGTCCTCGACCGAGGCGACGGTGAAATCGTCGCCGCGCGCCTCGCGTTCCATTTCCAGCCAGGCGCGCGCCAAGCACACCAGGCGCCCTTTCTCGACTTCGGCAAAGCGCCCGGCGAGCGTCGCCGGGCGGTCGCGCTTCACGCGATTCACGGCCTCGTCGGCCGCGCGCGCGAGCAGCGCTTCCAGCTCGGGTTCGCCGATCGCATCGAGACGGGTCTTGGTCTTGAGCTCGCCCCACACGCTGGCGAGGACGCGATGCACGAGGATACCGCGCTCCATCGGGTCGAGCCCTGCGTGCGGTGCCTCGGGCGATTTCGCCTCGAGGCGGTGCCGCGCGAACGCGCGAAACGGGCAGGCGGACTGATCGGTGATCACCGTCGTGCCGCCGGCCAGCGCCGCACCCGCCGCGAGCGGCGGCGCAACGGTGTCCTCGATCGACTCGATCCTTGCGGCGGCATGGATCAGGTCGCGATGGCGCGGATATGCGGGTAGCGCAACAGCGGCTTGCCGCAGATCGCGCAGCAGCGGGCTGGGCAAGAGCTTGCGCTCGCCCTCAGCCTCAGGGTGCGACAGCACCACCTCGCGCGCGGCGGCAAGCCAGCCGCGGGTGATGGCGGTATCGAGCGCGAGCGTGGCTTCGATGGACGCTTCGGGTACCCTCGCTTTCCTCTGCGCCTCCAGCGGCAGGAACGGATTGGGCCGCGGATGGATCGGCCAGGCTTCGTCGGTGAGCCCCATTACCCACAGGTGGTCGAAATCGATACCGGCCGATTCCAGCACACCCAGGATTTGCACCGGCGCATGCGGCGCCTCCGGCTGGAACAGCGTCTCCGCCGCAAGCCGCCGCAAACGTCCGACCGCCTCGGCATAACCCATTTTCGCGCTCACCCGGTCGAGCAGGGCGAAGCCGGCGATGACTTCGTGCCATTTTTTCAGGGTCTGGTATTCGAATGAATCGAGGCTGCGGCCCTGGTCGGGAAAGCCCATGAGTTGCAGCGCATCGGTGATGGCCCTCGCCCATGCCGATGGCGCGCGCGCGGCGAAAAGATCGGACTTGCGAAAGGCGGCCAGTTGCCTCAGGCGTCGCGCCAGTTCCGGCGCGTACGCGCCGGCACCGGCGGCGTCGATGCTGTCGAGCAGCCGCGCCAGGGTGATCGCAGGCTCGGCGCGGCGGCGCAACTCGAGATCGAGCCGCGCGCGGCCGTCAGCCTCGCTCTCCCCTGCGGCGATGAATGGCGAGCGGAGCAACAGGCTGGCGCGGTTGAACTCGATTTCGCGCCCTGCGAGCTCGAGGATGAGGCAGGCCGCCTGCACCAGCGGATAGCCGGTGAGCGCTGCGCCGAGCGAAACGTTGAACGGCAGCGGATCGTCGCTCGCGCCGGGCAACATCGAGGCCGGCGCCATCACCGTGCGGAACGTGCGGATCAGCGCGTTACGCTGTTTGCCGAGGTCGGGGACGACGATCCCGATTCTTGCCTTGGGGTCGGCTGCCAGCCGCGCGCGCGCCCAGGCCGCGGCCCGCTGGATTTCCTCGCGGGCATCCACGCACGGAAGGCGCAGCACGCTCGCCTCGCGCCCCGCCTGCGCAGAGGCAACAATCTCCGTTCCCGCCGCCTGCAGCGCATCGAACAAAGCTCGCTGCTGCTGCGTCCTGATGTCGAAGCTGTAGACCGCCAGCAATTTCGGCTTGCGCATCTCCTTGGCGTTCACGCGCGCCGCGACCAGATCGGGCAGCAAGGCCGTGTCGGTATGCCCATCGCGTTCGCAACGCAGCGAATACGCCGCGCACCAGTCGCGAAAGGCGGTCGCATCCTCGTTCAACTGACCCGAACGCAGGCTGTCGAGCAGCCTCCATGCATGCGCCGTCTTCCACGCATCCGCCGCAAGCGCCGCGGTCTCGGGAATGGCGAGCAGCGCGTCGCCCGCATCCGAGCGCCGGATGATGTCTTCCCACAGCGTGTGCTCCTGCGCCGGCGTGAGCAGAATGGGCAGGCCGGACGCGAGTTCGGAGTAGAGCGCATCTTCATAGCAGCGCTGGACGAACGCGGAGTACGGCAGGATGTCGGCCGATTCCCAGGCGCTGCGGCCCTGCGCGGCCTGCTCCGCATCGAATTCGCGCGCGAGCGCCTGCGCCAGGCGCTGGTTGGGCGTGACAACCGTGACATCGCCCGCGAGACCCCGGGCCAAGCGCGCGAACAGTTGCGTTCTGGGAAGGGCTGCGTAGTCGTCACCAGACATGGTGGCGTATGATAATCCACGAGCGCCAGCCATGTGAGCGAGGTAAGCCGATTGAACATGATCCTGAAATTTTTCGCTGACCCCATAGGCGCGCGAACATGAACACCGACGCCGCCCGGATGAGTCGCCTCACGCTGCGTTTCGCCGATGCGGAACTGGAGCAGGCTTTTGCCGAGGAACAGGCGAAGAAGTCCCTGCGTCCGATTCGGATCGCGCTCGTCTGCGCCGGCGCGCTGATGCTCGTCTTATGGCCCGCGATCGTCCTGATAACGCCTTCCTTTCAAGAGCAGATGCCAAGAATCGTCGCTACCGTTCTGGCCGCGCTTGGCCTCGGCTACGCCTTGACCCATAGGCCGGTTTTTCTGCACCGGCACCAGTGGGTCATGCTCATTTTGGCGTGCGCGCTGTCGTTCGGAGTAGTTCACATCCTGTCACGATATCCCCCGCAGATAGTGCAACTACGCGGTTTTTTCTCGATGGCCATTCATTTGTTCACCATCTATGGCGTTTTTCGCCTGCGTTTTCCCGCGGCGGTGGCCGGCGGATGGATTGGCATGGCCATGTACCTTGTCGTTCTAAGCGCACTCGGATTGCTGCCCGAAAGCGCCATTTTCGTGCATGCGATCGCACTTCTGACGGCAAACCTTTGGGGCATGCTGATTTGCTACCAGATGGACCTGGCCCTCCGCCGCGCATTCCTGGCAGTGCGCGAGGTCGCCGCCGAGCACGAACGCTCCGAGCGGCTGCTGCTCAACATTCTTCCGGCGGAACTGGCGAAGGAGTTGTCGGCGACCGGCAGCGCGCGTCCGGCGCGGCACGAGTCCGTCACCATATTGTTTACCGACTTCAGTGGGTTCACGCAGACGGCATCCGCAATGCCTGCGGACCGGATGGTAGCCGAATTGAATGACATATTCGCAGCGTTTGATGACATCTGTGATGAACTCGGCGTCGAGAAGATCAAGACCATAGGCGACGCCTACATGGCCGCAGCCGGGTTGCCCAAATCTTGTGCGGATCATGCACATCGGTGCGTACGCGCGGGCCTGCGCATGTTGGACTATCTTGAACAGCGGAACCGAAAAGCGGCCTTCAAGTGGTCGCTTCGCGTCGGGGTTCATTCGGGTCCGGTGGTGGCGGGTGTCGTCGGCAAGCGCAAGTATGCCTTCGACATCTGGGGCGACACCGTCAATATCGCGTCACGAATGGAGAGCGCCGGTGAGGCTGGCCGGGTCAACGTTTCGGCCTATACATTCGATCTGATTCGGGATGAGTTCGCCTGCGAATATCGAGGCAAGGTAACCGCCAAGGGCAAGGGCGAGATCGATATGTACTTTGTAACCAGCGCGCGATAAGCCCGAGGTGTCCGGGTCGTCATTTGAACCTACATCATTTTCTTGAAAAATTTATCCAGCGCGCGCTGAGGCAGGAGCATGGGTAAGGTCCACTTGAAGAATCTATTCTGAACAATGGCATGGCGGATTTTTGGTCTTTCCGTTTCAAAAATGTCTCCGATTTGCCGCGAGCATTTCTCCAGGGGCATTCCGTCTTTCCCTGCAGCTAAAGCTTTGCCATAGAATTTGGCAAGCGAATCGTAATACAAGGTTCCTTCGAACCGCCGCAGCGAGGTCTTGTCCCAGATGGGCGTCCGGATCGCGCCAGGCCCGATAATAATCACCGTGATGCCGTAACGCATGAATTCAAGGCGCATGGCATGTGAAATGCCTTCCAGCGCGTGCTTCGTACCGGCATAGGGAGCCATATAAGGGCCAGCCAACTTGCCGGCTGCCGAACTCATATTCAAAATCCTCCCCGGCGATGACGGATGATCTTTTTGGGCGCCCAGCAATGGCAGAAAGGCCTTTGTCACACGGAGCAGGCCAAACACGTTCACTTCGAAATTGTAGGCAATCTCCTCCACGGACAGCAGTTCAATGGGTCCGGGGACCGAAATGCCAGAGTTGTTGATGAGTCCGCCAAGGCCCTGCCCATTACATTGGCCTTTGACTTCGGCCACCGCGCGGCCCACCGCCGCCGCATCGGTAACGTCGAAGAGAAGCGGCAAGAAACCGGCGCCCAGCTCGGACTTCACCCGGTCCGCATCTTCTTTTTTGCGCACACTGCCAAAGACCGTGTAGCCTCTTCGGATTAACTCTTTCGCGGCGCCGTAGCCAATGCCCGTGGAAGCGCCTGTGATCAGGACGAACTTGGATTTTGGTTTCATAATCGGTTCGCGTTTGATGGTTTGCGCGTAACACTCAATCGATATCCCGATCGGTGCGCCGGGCGGAAAAATACAGGCGTGCGAGCGGCAGCAAGCTCAGGTAGAAGACAAGGTAGGTCAACAACCCCCAGACGAACGCTGTTTGATACGGCCGGTCCATCAGCCAGGCAATGACACCAATCGCTGCCCCCCAGGCGAGGACACCGCTCAAGACGCGCGGCCAGGCCTTGTCGATCATGAACCAAAGATCGGCGATGCCGTGGAGCGCCACGATCATGCGGATCGACAGATAGCTTCCCAGCGCAAAGGCTGCGATCTGAAGGAGCGCTGTCATGCGTCCGCCGGTTGCGCAAGAATGCGCACGCTGCCAAGGTTGCCGTCAACGGCAACGCGATCGCCGTTGCGTATCTTTTGCGTCGCTTCCGCGACGTCCACCACGCAGGGCATGCCGAATTCCCGCGCCACGGTTCCGGCGTGCGAGAGATAGCTCCCGACCTCGACCACGGCCGCACCCGCGGTAAGGAACAGCGGCGTCCAGGCGGGGTCGGTGTAGGGGGCGACGAGCACCTCGCCCGGCGTCAGTTCCACGTCGATCGACGGGTCCAGGATCACGCGCGCGCGGCCTTCATAGGCACCCGGCGAAGCCGGCTGTCCTTGCAGCACTGTGGCGCCCTCATGCTGCGTGGCCGGCGCATATTTTTCGGGCATGTCGATGCCGATCGTCTTCGGCGGACCCATCTTGCACAGGCGAATATGCTCGATGCGCCGTTCGCGAATCCTGTCCTCCACATCCAGCCATCCAAGACGGCCGGCCTGCAACCCGGTCAGTTCATTCACCTGCAGGAAGAAGATATCGTCCTTGCATTTGAGCTTTCCCTGCCGCATCAATTCGCTCTCGATGCGCAGCACGATTTTGCGCACCGCGCCCAATCCCATGATGTAATAGAAGCGCGAGTTCTCGCGCATCTTCTGAAAGTAACGCACCCGTTCCGCGGCAAACAGGATCAGCCGCAGGCGCGGCCCGAAGGCGCGCTCGAGCGGGAGCGGTTGCAGCCTGGCGCGCAGATCATCGATCAACGCTGCGCGCGCCTCGGCGGCTTTCTGTTCGTGGATCGACGGCGCGGCCTCGATCAGCAGGTAATTGCGCACCATGCCGAGCACCACCGCGGGGTTCTCCTCCCAGCGCGGCGAGCGAAGTTCCCACTCCTTGATCGCGCGGTGGCCGTTCTTCGCCAGGAAACCATCGAGACGACCCAGGAAATCCTGCGCCTCCGTGCTCAGTCTGAGTTCGGCCAGCGCCCGCTCCGGCGCCTGCGCCAGGAGTATGCCGCGCACGCGGGCATTGCGATTCGCCTCGAGCGCAAGCGCCCAGATGCCGCGGCCCATTTCCGCCGACAGCACGCCTTCGGAACCGGAGCAGAGAATGGCCTCCGCGTCGGCGCGCACAGCGGGGGCCCAACGCCGCACGAGTCGGCGAAGGACGCGCATCCGCGATATGTATCTGGCGGCCGAAAGGTTGACCAGCAAGGGCATGTTCGCAACGGGATCGCGTAACTTCGGCAGCAGCAACAGCCTGATCATGGCATCGGCGGGACCGATCAATGGATCCGCGCCGACCTTTTCGCAAAGCGCCCGATAGCTGTCCAGGGCCCCGTCAGGGAGATTTCGCGTGCGCAGCAACAGGACCACATTCACGATGAAGAACATGAAACCCAGCACAAGCAGCGCGGGCAGCTTGGTCATGGAGACCTTCCATGCAGGCGCGTCCTTCGAAATCGAGTAAAGATAGTCGGCCAGCGCTTCGGCCGAAACTTTGAACGGCAGCGGGCGCCGCAGCGCCTCGACGTCGACGTAGACCCAGCCGTGGATGGACCGGAATAAGAGAGAAGGGATCAACATCAGCAGATTCCCGGCCAGGGGTGTAAACGGATCGGTGAAATTCTCCACCAGCGGCTTGAACAGCACGTACTTGCCCTTGATGTCGCGGCCGATGTCCTCGCGTCCCATGACCGTGATCGGGCGCGACTGCAGCAGATAGAAGCGGCCGTCGCAGATCGCCCACTCCACGTCCTGGGGCTTGCCGAAATGCAACTCGCATTTGAGCGACCACTGCGCGACCGTCCGCAGAAGATCGGGCGTGAGCGATTCGCGCCGACGCATCGCGTTCGGGACTTCTTCGAGCCGCGCTGACTGTCCCGCTTCGAGGTGCGCCGCGACCATCAGCCGCTTGTCGGCCACGCGCTGCGTTCGAACCCGCAGATCGGCGCGTTCCAGCACGTAGCTGTCGGGCGTGACGCGACCGTCGACGATGGCGGCGCCCATTCCCCAGCTCGACTCGATGATCAATTCGTCGCGGGAGCCGCTGACCGGATTCGCGGTGAAGCTCACACCGGACACTTCCGAGGCGATCATTTCCTGCACCACCACCGCCATCGAAACCGACGCATGATCGATGCCATGCGTGGCGCGATACGACACCGCTTCCGCGCTCCACAGCGAGCCCCAGCACTGCCTCACCTTTTTCAGCAATTGCGCCGTGTCGACGTAGTAATAGGTTCCGTGCTGACCGGCGAAGCTCGCGGCGCCCAGATCCTCCGCGGTGGCGGAACTGCGCACGGCGCAGACGATCGGCCGACCGCGGTTTTCAATTAATCTGCCATGGGCCGCGAGAATCAGGTCCGCCAGTTCCCCGGGTAACTCCTCGTTTTCGAGACGAGCGCGAATGGCGGCGCAGCGCTGCACGATCTCCTCCGGTGGCGCGGAATCGAGCCGGCGCAGTTCAGCGCCTAGATCGAGGACCTCCAGGAAGCGGGCGTAGGCGTCCGCGCATACGACGAATCCGGGCGGAACCGGAAAGCCATTGCGCAGCAGTTCGCCGAGGTTGGCGCCTTTGCCTCCGACAAGACCCGCGTCGCCGGCGCCTACTTCGTCCAGCGAAAGGACGAGCGATCTCACTGATTTTCCATGGCCGATGCGCTCTCGTTCATCGTGGCGTCGCCCGTGTGAACCGCCCGAGTCCTTGTGCTAAGCTGTCGCAGTGCCGAGATTAGACCGATATTTAAACTGGCGCAACTCTCGATCCTGAGCGGACCTTCATGTTCGATCAAACAGGAATCATTCTATGCAGCAGTCCCTTATGGCATCGCTGTATTCCGGACTTCGCACCATGCAATGGCCTCATGCCTCTCAGGAATCGCGTCATTTAGACCTGACCGGCATTGCAAACGGCCGAGCGGACGCGCAATATGGTCCCCGGGTTAATGCTCAGCCGCGCTGAACCAGCGCCAGACTGTCCCCATCGAGCACACGCGTGAAAAAGGCAGGATTGCATTTTTGATCGTCTTTCCAATAGCATCCTGTAATGTCCCCGACCAAGCTGCTACTTAACATTTTTCTTCGGGCCTTGCTTTGCCTGCTGGCTTCAGCCGCCTGCTATTTCATGTTCACGGCCTTGCTCGGTGCAACGGGCCAGGCCTCTGAAACGAGAGTCATCTGGGCCATGACGGCACTTACCAGCAGCGTGATTTGGGTATTTGCCTTCGCGCGCCCGGCGATTGCGCTGATCGGATTGCTGGCCGACGCGGTGCATGCGCTGCGCTGGCGCGACGAGAACGGGCGCTATTACGCCTTCGATGGGCGGAAGATCAGAGTCGTTGTCGTTGAAGGCGAGCCGTGGGTGGCCGAAGCGGACGTTCTCAAGGTGTTGGGCCCGAAGGCGCTGAGGCATCTCAACTGGCAAAAGATGCCAGCCGACGAATACGGGGAGATTTCAGAGGCGAACCTGAAGGGTTTTTCCGAGAAAGGCGTAGAGAAGCTTTTTACCGGGAAATCGGATGCTTTTTCGCTGCGGTTTCGAAAGTGGTTGATCGGGGAGGTATTCTTCCCGTTTCGCCGGGCGCGCGAGCGCGGATTGCCGCCGCCGTGGACTTAGCCCTCGAATTGTTAGCAGGATAGCACGTAGCCAACATCGTTTTAAAATTCCTCCCTGACCCCATTGGCGCGAGACCATAGGCGATGCGTACATGGCCGCGGCCGGCCTGCCCGAGCGCCGCGCGGATCACGCGCCGGCGCCGGCTGGGCCGAACGCGTGATCGGCCGCAATCGGGGTTTCGTGATAATTGTCAAAGACCGATCGCGGCGCGCGGGGTATGTTGCCCATCTGTCATGTAGCCTGGTCGGGGATGCGCTGCGGTCCCACGTTACGGGAGAGGAACAAGACCCGCCTGGTCGACACCATGAACAGTCCCGATCTCCTGCTGCTATCCCGCGCCCAGTTCGGGCTTAACATCGGCTTTCATATCCTCTTTCCCACGCTCACCATCGCGCTGGCGTGGATCCTGGTGTACTTTCGCGTCCGCTTCGCGTGGAGCGGCGACGCCGCATGGCTCGCGACCTACAAGCTGTGGGTGAAAATATTCGCGCTCAGTTTCGCCATGGGCGTGGTCTCCGGCATCACCATGTCGTTCCAGTTCGGCACCAACTGGCCCGGTTTCATGAAGCACGTCGGCAACATCGCCGGGCCGCTGCTCGCCTTCGAGGTGCTGACCGCGTTCTTTCTCGAAGCCACCTTCCTCGGCGTGATGCTGTTCGGCATGAACCGCGTGCCCCCCTGGGTCCACATCGCGGCGACCGTTCTGGTCGCAGTCGGCACCTTGGTCTCGTCATTCTGGATCCTCGCGCTCAGTTCCTGGATGCATACGCCCGCGGGGCAGGTGATGGCCAATGGCGCGCTGATCGCGGGCGACTGGCTGCAGGTCATTTTCAATCCGTCCTTCCCCTATCGCTTCACCCACATGCTGCTCGCCTCGGGACTCACCGCCTCCTTCGTGGTCGCCGGGCTGTCGGCATGGCGGCTGTTGCACGCTCCTGCGGACGCTTCGGCCTCGCGCACGCTGCGCACCGGCATCGTTATCGCCGCTGTGCTTGCGCCGCTGCAGATTTTCGTCGGCGACCTGCACGGGCTGAATACGCTGGAGCATCAGCCGGCGAAAATCGCCGCGATCGAGGCGCTGTGGAACACCGAGCGCGCGGCGCCGCTGGTGCTGTTCGCGCTGCCCAATGCGGAAACGCGCCACAACGACTTCGCCATCGAAGTACCTGGGCTCGCGAGCCTGATACTGACGCACGATTTGGACGGCGAGGTGAAAGGCATAGAGGCGTTCGCGCCCTCCGCACCGGGTGCGGAGCAGTTGGCGCCGCCGGTGGCGCCGCTGTTCTTCGGCTTTCGCCTGATGCTGGCGCTGGGGATGGCCATGCTTGCGCTGGCGTGGATCGGCGCCTGGGTTTTGCGCAAGGGCGCGGCTGCACCGAGGTGGCTGCTGTGGAGCCTCGCCGGTTTCACTTTTTCCGGCTGGGTGGCGACGCTCGCGGGCTGGCTGGTCACCGAAATCGGGCGCCAGCCCTGGCTGGTCACCGGAATTTTGAAAACTTCGCAGGCGGTGGGCCGCATCTCCGAGGCGCAGCTCGGCGCCAGCCTCACCGGCTATGTCTTCGTCTACGCCCTGATGCTCGGAGCCTATATCGTGGTGATCACCCACCTTGCGGGCAAGGGGGCGGCACACACTCAAGGAGGGGCGGCATGAGCAGGAAGCAGGGGCCGCCGAAGGGCGGAAGAGGGGCCCCGGCGCGAGCCGGGGATCTGACCCCGGAGGCGGCCGTGGGCGGCCAGCGGCCCCATGCGTCCGAATTCGGGTCGCATCCCCATCTTGCAGATGGGGCCCCTGCTCCGCCTCATCGGCCGCCCCGCGTAGCGGGGATGCGACCAGCCGCGATTGCCGCCGGCCGCCGACAGTGGCCGCGTTTGAACCGCGACAACCGAACGGAGGCGGCAGCATGAGCCTCGACCTGCCGCTCATTTTTGCCGCGCTGATGGGCGCGGCCGTGCTCGCCTATGTGGTCCTCGACGGCTACGACCTCGGCGTGGGCATGCTGATGCCCGCGGCCGACGCGCGCGAGCAGGAACTGATGGTGGCCTCGATCGGACCGTTCTGGGACGCGAACGAAACCTGGCTGGTGCTGGGCGTTGGCATCCTGCTGGTGGCATTCCCGGTGGCGCACGGCGTGGTGCTGGGCGCGCTTTACCTGCCGGTGGCGGCCATGCTGATCGGGCTGATGCTGCGCGGCGTGGCGTTCGAGTTCCGCGTCAAGGCCGAGGGCTGGCACCGCGAGCTGTGGAACTGGCTGTTCTGGCTCGGCTCGTTCATCGCCTCCTTCGCGCAGGGGCTGATGCTCGGGCGCTACATCACCGGCTTCGATTCCGGCTTTGGATACTTTCTGTTCGGGCTGGTGGTGGGAGCCGGACTGTGCGGAGGCTACGTGCTGCTCGGCGCGACCTGGCTGATCTACAAAACCGAAGGCACGCTGCAGAAAAAGTCCGTGGCCTGGGCGCGCTGGGGTCTGCTGTGGGTCGCGCTCGGCGTGGCCGCAGTAAGTCTTGCCACGCCGTTCGTGAGCCAGATGGTGCAGATGAAATGGTTCGACTTTCCGCGGACGCTGGGGCTGATGCTGCTGCCGCTGGTGACGCTCCTTGCGTGGATCTGGGTGTGGCGCTCGACCGGGCGCTTATCCCGGGGTGTGGCAGGCGCCGCGCAGTGGGCGCCGTTCGCCGGCGCCGTGGCGATATTCGTGCTCGCCTTTGTCGGCCTCGCCTACAGCCTGTTTCCCTACGTGGTGATCGACCGGCTGACGTTCTGGGATGCCGCGGCGCATCCGTCGTCGCTGAAAGTGGTGCTCATCGGCGCGCTGATCGTGCTGCCTTTCATCATTGCCTACACCGCGTTTTCGTACTACGTGTTTCGCGGCAAGGCGCGGCCGGGATTGTACGATTAGCGAGGAATGCGACCCTCGGAGCACGATATAGCGACTTATGTCGCATGCCATCAGAGGACTTGCGCGCTACGCGCGCCAACCGTGTTTTCTAAACGGATGAAAAGCGCATCCGTTTAGAAAACACGGTTATGGTTAACACCAGAAACGGCGTGGGGGGTTTATACAAGATCGCCGATCGCGCACGGATGTGCTTTTCATCCGTGTGCGATCGGCGATCCGCGCGGACGGGCCGCCGTCCGCGCAAGAGCGACCGCCGCAGTTCGACTTACGCGCCTGCATCTGCTCGCTGTCCACGAGGGATGCGACCCCGGAGCACGCCCGGGACGCGGAACTCGACTACGCCTGCTACTTCTCCAGCAGCTTTTTCTTGTCCTTCACTTTCGCCCATTCATCCGCGTCCCCCGGCGCGTCCTTGCGTTCGATGATGGGCTTCCAGACTTTGGACAGTTCGGCATTGACCGCCGTGTATTCCTTCTGATCGTCCGGCACGTCGTCCTCGGCGAAAATCGCCTCCACCGGACACTCGGCCACGCACAGGGTGCAGTCGATGCATTCATCCGGATCGATGACCAGCATGTTCGGCCCCTCGCGGAAGCAATCCACGGGGCAGACGTCGACGCAGTCGGTGTATTTGCACTTGATGCAGGATTCGGTTACTACATAGGTCATGGATAGGGTCCTGAAAAAACGTCCGCTTGATTGTTCGCGGGTAATTTTACCATATCCGTTTGACCGTCCGAGACTTGAAACCCGGCGGCTCGCCTCCACATACGATCAAGGCCCGCCCCTGCGGCAAGTTTGAAATAGGGCTAGAATCCAGGTTCACCCCTCCCCTGCCTTCACGGCTGGGGATCGCGAACAAACCCCAACACACGAATACGAGGACTGCATGAGCGAACATATCCATCACGTTACCGACGACACGTTCGAGGCCGAGGTGCTGCAGGCGCAGAGCCCGGTGCTGGTCGATTACTGGGCCGAGTGGTGCGGCCCGTGCAAGGCGATCGCGCCGACCCTAGAGGAGGTTGCCAAGGAGTACTCGGGCAAGCTCAAGGTCGCCAAGGTCAACGTCGACGAGAATCAGGAAATCCCGCGCAAATACGGCATCCGCGGCATCCCCACGCTGATGCTGTTCAAGAACGGCAATATCGAGGCCACCAAGGTGGGCGCGCTGTCGAAATCGCAGCTCACGGCCTTCCTTGACAGCAACATCTAGACCCTCTATCCTTCCACTTAAAGCGTCACTGGCGGACTTCTAGGCCGGTTCCGGACGCCAGATCCTCCCTGTTGCAACTCCCAAGGCCTCTTTTGCCTTTTCGTTCCACATGAGTCTTTTCGTTCTTCACGAGCGTTTTCCGTATGCAATTATCCGAGCTTAAAACCCTGCACGTCACCGAGCTGGTCCAGATGGCGGTGGAACATGAAATCGAGGGTGCCAACCGCCTGCGCAAACAGGAACTCATATTTGCGCTGCTGAAGAACCGGGCAAAAAAAGGCGAATCGATCTTCGGCGACGGCACCCTGGAAGTGCTGCCCGACGGCTTCGGTTTCCTGCGCTCGCCCGACACCTCCTACCTCGCCTCCACCGACGACATCTACGTCTCCCCCTCCCAGATCCGCCGCTTCAACCTGCATACCGGCGACACCATCGAGGGGGAAATCCGCACGCCCAAGGACGGCGAACGCTATTTCGCGCTGGTCAAGGTGGACAAGGTCAACGGCGATCTGCCGGAGAACTCCAAGACCAAGATCCTGTTCGAGAACCTGACGCCGCTGCACCCGGACGAGGTGTTCAAGCTCGAGCGCGACATCAAGGCCGAGGAAAACATGACCGGCCGCATCATCGACATCATCGCGCCCATCGGCAAGGGTCAGCGCGGGCTGATCGTGTCCCCGCCCAAGGCCGGCAAGACGGTGCTGATGCAGCACATGGCGCATGCGATCATCGCCAATCATCCGGAGGTGGTGCTGATCGTGCTCCTGATCGACGAGCGCCCGGAGGAAGTGACCGAGATGACGCGCACCGTGCGCGGCGAAGTGGTCGCCTCCACCTTCGACGAACCGGCCACGCGCCACGTGCAGGTCGCCGAAATGGTGATCGAGAAGGCGAAGCGCCTGGTCGAGCACAAGAGGGACGTGGTGATCCTGCTCGATTCGATCACGCGCCTCGCGCGCGCCTACAACACCGTGGTGCCGGCCTCGGGCAAGGTGCTCACCGGCGGCGTCGATGCCAACGCGCTGCAGCGCCCGAAGCGCTTCTTCGGCGCCGCGCGCAACGTCGAGGAAGGCGGCTCGCTCACCATCCTCGCCACCGCGCTGATCGACACCGGCAGCCGCATGGACGACGTGATCTACGAGGAATTCAAGGGCACCGGCAACATGGAAATCCACCTCGACCGGCGCATGTACGAGAAGCGCATTTTCCCGGCGATCAACGTCAACCGCTCGGGCACGCGCCGCGAGGAACTGCTGATCGCGAAGGAAGTGCTGTCCAAGGTGTGGGTGCTGAGAAAGCTCCTCTACCCGATGGACGACCTGGAAGCGGCGGAGTTCCTGGTCGACAAAATCCGGGCCACCAAGAACAATGCGGACTTTTTCGATTCGATGCGCAGAGGGTAAGACCCGTTTCACGACGAAATCTTCCGCACCTTTGGAATCGCATGTGCCGGGCGTCCATTGCGCGCTGCGCGCGCCAACCTTGTTTTTGGCACGGATGAAAAGCGCATCCGTGCCAAAAACAAGGTTACGGACAAAAGCAACGGCGGCTTGGGTTTGCATTTATCCGAGATCCTCGGTTGCGAACGGATGTGCTTTTCATCCGTGCGCAACCGAGGATCCGCGCGGACGGGACGCCGTCCGCGCAAGAAGAGCCGCGGCAGCTCGAACTACCCCGGCATATCTGAGAATTGTCGAGGAGCGTCCATTGCGCGCTGCGCGCGCCAACCTTGTTTTTGGCACGGATGAAAAGCGCATCCGTGCCAAAAACAAGGTTATGGACAAAAGCAACGGCGGCTTGGGTTTGCATTTATCCGAGATCCTCGGTTGCGAACGGATGTGCTTTTCATCCGTGCGCAACCGAGGATCCGCGCGGAC
>JACRAS010000021.1 GCA_016234705.1 Betaproteobacteria bacterium
GCGGCGATATCGATGGGGGCACCGGCGAGTACCAGCTTGCTCACCTTGGCGGGAAAACGCGCAGCGTAGAGCAGCGACATCCAGCCGCCTTGGCAAAGTCCGATGAGATTGACGCGGCCGCCGAGCTGGTCGACCAGCACAGTGAGATCGGCGAGATAGTCGTCGATGGCGAGGAAGCGCATGTCGGCGTTGGCCGAACGCCAATGGGTCACGAACAGACGTCCGAGCCCCGCTTCGCGCAGCGCCGCAACCAGGCTGTGCCCGGGCGCCAGATCGACAATCCCGGCGCCGTGCAGCGCATAGGGCGCGCACAGCAAGGTCGGCACGCCCTCCTGGACCGCCGAGAAATCGCGCAAGCGCACGGTTTTCAGTTCGAGCGCAATCGTATTCGGCGTCGTCCAGTCCGGCTCGCGCGTGGCAGCGCTTTCTTCCGTTGCGCCCGTGAGGCCGATGAATTGCTTGGCGATCGAGCCGGCGATTTCGCTCGCTGACGCGGCGGCGAACGCCGGCCAGAGAAACGCCAGATGCGGAAGTCGCCGTCCCGTCGGCTCGTACATGAAAAATTCTAATACTCAAATCGGCCGCAATGCGTTGCGCTAGGTCAAACGGCCGCCCATCCCCGCCTTGCGGCGGGCGCTTGAAATATCTATGGAATATGCGGGTCGGGCGCACCAACCGGGTGCGGCCATTTATCCTCCAAGGAACCCTGGCGCCGGTAGCTCAGCTGGATAGAGCACCAGACTTCGAATCTGGGGGTCAGGGGTTCGAATCCCTTCCGGCGCGCCACCTGGTACTCGTCTGCGGACACTAAGATTGGCCGTTTCGACCTGCTAGAACGGCTTTTTCGAGCAGGTCCTTGCTTCCTTTGATGCGGATCCGACTGTCGTCAACTTCGATGACATCGATGAGAGACTGCAGGTAGGCCTTCCGGAACGGGCTCGAGCCGGTACTGAAATTCTCACGCATGGTACGGCCGAATTGCTCGATCAAGGCGGGATCGATGTGGATTTGAGGGGCCGCCTGCGACTTGGCCCGTTCCAGAGTGGCCTTCGCCCGGTCTCGATCGGCGCTAAGTGCGTTCAGCCGATCCTTCAGCACTTCATCAAGGTCGGTCAGTCCATCTTCAAATCAGCCGGTACAGGCGTTTGAGTTTTTCAACTGCGTCGACAGCCTCCCGTTGCAGAGCGATGAGGCGGCTGTTGAGGGTTTCTGTCTTCTCGGCCCGGCGCGATGACAGCGAAAGCGCGACATCCGCGAAAAGGAGACCACGAAAACGGTCGATGGGCGTACATATGAGTTCACGCATCATTGAGATGCGCCGCCCCACTGCGCATGAGCCGGGCGGCATTGCGTAATGTCGAAGGTTCCCAATAAGGGGCCAATTCAGCCATGATATCGATTGCCGCAGCGGCAAGATGGTCGGTCAACAAAGCGACAACCGCCGCGGGTTGGCGCCGCTTGCAGGCCTGATAGAGTTCCTCATGTTCGATGGCGGCGCGACGAAATATCTCGGTGAGTCCCGCCTGCGCGGCGTTGTAGACGTACCGTTCGCTGCGCTGGTTATCGACGGTCATGCGTTTCTGCAGCAACGGATTTGCCCGACAGAACAGCATCTGATGAAACGCCCGATGGTTCCTGAGCCAACGGCGAAGATTGTGTTGCTTTTCATCCTTGCGCAGTTGACGCAAAAGCTCCGCGAGGGTTTCGACGTCCTTATCGGTCATGCTTTGCACGGTGACGGTCGCCGCAATTCCCTCATTAGCAATGCGCGAGACATAGAGCGCTTCCAATTCACGCGGATCAAATCCCAGCACCCGGCAACGATAATTGGGTTCGGCCTTGACCAGGCCTTCTTCCATGAGCATCCGCAGCGCCTCGCGCACGGGCGTGCGGCTGACCTTGAGGCAATCTGCGACCTCGACCTGCGACAGAATTGTTTCCGGCGGCAGGGCGTTCGACAGAATGCGGTCGCGCAGATACTGATGAATATCGACCGAGGCGCGGCGGTGGCTGTCGCCAGCCAGCGGCCGCAAGATCGTTTTCAGCGTCGGGGCCTTGCGTAGTCTGGGTCGTTGTCTGGCCATGGCTCGCATTATGCCGGTGTGGCCGCAGGTCTCCTTGAATGGTCCGACCTGCGGTCTCGTCTCCGGCTCGATTGGTCGATGAGTCTCATTGCGCCCGCAAGGCCTTGGTCGCCTGCTCGTCCACTTGCAGGGTATCCGGATTGATGACCACTCGGTAGACCTCCTTGGCCGTGGTGATCGAAACAAGTTCGTTCTCCACGTCCTCGCGCACCA
>JACRAS010000225.1 GCA_016234705.1 Betaproteobacteria bacterium
ACGAAACCCTGCCCCGCGACAGCGCCAAGGTCGCGCATTTCTGCTCTATGTGCGGACCGCACTTCTGCTCCATGAAAATCACCCAGGACGTGCGCGATTACGCTCTAGCGCAGGGCGTGGACGAGCAGGCGGCGCTGGCCGAGGTGGCAACTGCGGGCATGGAACAGAAGGCGGTGGAGTTCGTGAACAAGGGCGCGCAGATTTATTCCAAAGTCTGAGAGCTTATTCGGCCTTGGCTCCGGAGTCCCGGACCACCTTGGACCACTTGACGCTTTCCGAGCGGATAAAGGCCGCGAATTGCTCGGGGTTGCCGGTCCTGGGTTCCATTCCCAGGCTGGCGAAACTATCCCGCAATTCGGGAAGGGCGATCACCTTGGCCAATTCGATGCTGAGCTTGTTGATGACTTCCTGGGGGGTTCCGGCGGGGGCGAGGAAGCCGGTCCAGAAAGTGGCTTCGAATCCCGGAAACCCCGACTCGGCGATAGTCGGCACGTCCGGGGTAAAAGCCGAACGTTTGGCTGTTGTCACCCCGATAAAACGCAGCTTGCCGGTCTTGACATGGGGGCCGCTGGTCGCCATGACGTCGAACATGACCTGGATATTCCCCGCCAGCATGTCCGCTACTCCCGCAGCGGTACCTTTGTAGGGAATGTGGACGATGTTCACCCCAGCCGTTGTCTTGAACAATTCCATGGCCAAATGAGTGGTCCCCCCAATTCCCGAGGAGGCATAGTTGAGTTGGCCGGATTTGGCTTTAGCCAGTGCGATTAGATCCTTGATGGAGTGAACCGGCTGGCTGACCGGTATGACCAGGAACAGGGGCATGTCACCCACGAGCCCGATGGGAGCGAAATCCTTGATCGGGTCGAAAGAAAGCTTGGCGTACAAAAAGGGGTTGATCACCAGCGGGCCGGTGGACCCGAAAAACAGCGTGTAACCGTCGGGGACGGCCTTGGCAACGGCATCGGCGGCGATATTGCCCCCCGCTCCCGCCCGGTTTTCCACTAGCACTTGCTGCCCCAGGTTTTCCGAAAGTTTTTGCGCCACGACCCGTGCCATGATGTCGGTCGCTCCGCCGGCGGCATAGGGCACCAGCAAGCGGATGGGCTTGGCCGGATAACTTTGGGCAAATGCCTCCGCCGACACCGTGATCGACAGAGCGAGAATGGGCAACCCAAAACACAGATACTTGAAGAACTGTCTCATTTTTTACAACTCCTCAAAGATTTTCTTGGCGGGAGCGGCAGGATGCCCCCGGGAGCATCACGTCGCCGGCTTTGCGCCGGTCGGCATCGTCGTCTTGGGCGACCTTGATGGGATCAAGTATAACGAGAATTTCGGCACAGCCATAGTTCTCCCTTGAAGCGCCGACTGACGAGCCGCGTTTCATTCATATCGATCACCATGTCCCGGATGATCGACCCAAAACTCATGCTTCAGGCTCATATCATTATTGGGATAGACTACTTCCTAGAGTGCCTTGACACATTCAGGGGTTTAATGCAAAAGTTTGTCAGGACAAACGCCTTCCGCCGATTGGATGGGGGCAGAGATAACCAACCACGCGCAAGGAGCACGTTATGACCATGTTTCAACTGGATCCCGAGTTGGAGGCTTTTCGGCAGGAAGTGCGGAAATTCGCCGAAAAAGCCTTTCGGGGGAAGGCAGCCTATTGGGATGAGAAGGAGGAGTTCCCGGCGGAAAATCGGGATTTACTCGCCAAGCTGGGTTATCTGGGAATGGTGATTCCGGAGCAGTACGGCGGTTCCGGAGCTCCGATTATTCAGGGGACGGTGTTCCTGGAGGAAATCGCCCGAGTTTGTTTCAACACCGGCCTCGTTTGCCAGTTGGCCCTGAACGGCCCGTCCCGTGCCATTGCCATTCTCGGCAACGAAGAGCAAAAGAAACGCTGGCTGCCGAAGACGGTCACCGGGGAATATATGTTCGCCATCGGCATCAGCGAACCCCACGCCGGCTCGGCCATGACCGACATGACGACCACCGCGCTGCCCGACGGCGATCATTATGTGCTGAAAGGAGAGAAAGCCTTCTGCACGGGGGCGCATCTGGCCACCCATATGCTGGTGTTCGCCCGCTTCGCCAAGGATAGCGTCGGGCCCCGCGGCATCGGCGCCCTCATCATCGAGAAAGGCACTCCGGGTTTCAGCGTCAGCAAGCCGACCCGCAAAATGGGAGGGCGGGGAATGCCCGAAGTCGAGGTTTTCTTCGACAACTGCCGGGTGCCGAAGGAGAACGTTCTGGTGCCCGGCGATCCCACCAGCACCAAGAGTTTCAAGATCCTCATGAATTCCTTCGGACCGGAGCGGGTAGGCAATGCCGCGATGTGCCTGGGGGTGGCTCAGGGCGCCTATGAAACCGCGAAGGCGTACTCCGAGCAGCGGGAGCAATTTGGCCGGCCCATCTGCGAGTTCCAGGGCATCCAGTGGAAAATCGCCGACATGGCGGTACAGATCCATGCCGCCCGGATGATGATTTATCGCGCCGCCACGAACCTGAAGAACGGTTTCCCCGACCCCCTGGATGCTGCCCTAGCCAAGCTGTACGCCAACGAAATGGTGCAACGGGTAACCAACGAGGGTTTGCAGATTCATGGCCACCTGGGTTTCACCCGGGATTGTTCCCTGGAACGCATGGTCCGGGATTGCCGGGGCTTCGCGCTGGGCGGCGGGACCACGGAGATTCTGCGCAACACCATCGCCTCGATGGTCTACGGCAGGGCCTTCGACCAGCGGCGGAGTTGATTCGGAAGCTCACCCTCGTAGGCCTCGACGATCGGCGCTGTCATCCTGCGCCAGCAGCAGGTCCCATATTTTCTGGCCAAGCGGCGCGCGCTGTTCATCCATCAGATGCGCCAGCAGACCCGCGGAGCGGCCGATCAGCGCGAAGGCGCGCGCCCAGACGGGCGCCAACCCCATGTCCGAGACGGTCGCGCCGACTGCACCGGCGGCATTAACCGGCAGGTATTTGCCAAACTCGGCCTTTACCGCTTCCTCGATGGCGGCGAGCAAAGACCAGTGTTTTCCGTCGAAGCCGTTGTCGGCGGCGATGCGATGCAACACCGGCACACGCGGATCGCCGTCGATATGAATCGGATGGCCCACGCCGGGAATGATGCGGCGTGCCTGCCGGTACGCGCGCGCAAGCTCCCGCGCGCGCTCGGCGAAGGCCGCGGGCGGATCGTCCTGCGTCAGGGAACCGATCTCGCTCTGGAGCAGTTGCGCGGCGTTCTGCATGGTGCCGAGAAAATGGTTGCCCGCGCCCAGCAATCCCGCGGCGACGGCGCCCTGCAGCGATTCCGGCGCGCCGAGATAAGTCATGCGCGCCGAGATCGCGCTCGGCGTCAGGCCGTGATCGGTCGCGGTAACGATGATGGCGTTGGTCATGCGTTTCACCGGTTCTGAGGGCACCTCTCCGGTTGCCGTGAAGTAGATCATGTCGACGAAGTCGAGCTTGCCCAGTATGTCCTTGGCGAGATTGCGTTCGCGCACGAAGATGTCTTCGCGGGTGGTATAGCCGATGGCTGTCTTGATGCTCATGTTTTGTGCCTCTTCCTTGTTTGTGGGGTCTATGTAGCGAATCGATCAGGCGGGTCAAATCGGAGAAAATCCATGCTATGCGGTCCGTCGCCGCAGCAGAAGCTTCCACTCGCCCTCCACCGCGACTTCGCCGCGCTGGTTGACGGCCTGGCGGCGAAAGGTCACGACCCCCCGGTCCGGCTTGGAGGTTTCGTTTTTTGCGGACACCTCGACACGCACGCGAATGGTATCGCCGACGAAGGTCGGCTTGGGAAAACGAACGTGCATCTCGAGCAGGCCCAAAAGGTTCTCTTCCATGAAGTGGTTGAGCAGCATCCGCGTGGTAAGCCCCGACATCACCGAGACCACCAGCAGGCCGTGGGCGATGCGTTGGCCGAACGGCGTCCGGCTGGCGTAGGTCGCGTCCACATGCAGTCGGTTGAAATCGGCCGACAGGCAGGCGAAGTTGACGATATCGGCTTCGGTGATGGTGCGGCTGGGGCTGTCGAAAATCTGGCCGATCGTCAGGTCTTCCCAGTAAAGCTTCTGTTCCTTCAGTTCTTGAAAGTTCATGTTCCCGCCACCTCCGCGGCAATTTTTTGTTGCACCATTTCGATCAGCGCGTTCTTCAGCACCCTTCCCGTCAGATTTCTGGGAAACTCTTCCACGAACACCACGCGGCGCGGTTTTTTGTAGCTCGCCAAGCGCTGCGCGGCATGCGCGAGGATGTCCTCGGCATCGACACGGGAACCGGGCCGCGGCACCACGACGGCGCAGACCAGTTCCGTCCATTGCCTGTCCGGCAGTCCGATACAGGACACTTCGCGCACTGCCGGGTGCGTCTGGATCGCTTCCTCGATCTCCGGCGCGTAGATGTTGATGCCGCCGCTCTTGATTATGTCGCGCTTGCGTCCGGCGAAATAGAGCAGGCCATCGGCGTCAAAGCGTCCCAGATCCCCGACACTCAGGTAGTCGCCGCGGCGCGTGCTCGCCGTCAGCTCCGCATCCTTGTAGTACTCGTCATAACGGGACTCGCTGCGCGCCCATATCTCGCCCACCGCTCCCGTCGGCACTTCGCGGCCTTCGTCGTCGAGCAGTTTCAGTTCCACCCCGAAGAACACCCGGCCGACGCAGTTGCCGCCCAGGTGCGCTCGCAGTTCGGCGCCGCGCAGGTTGGCATAGGGGCCGACTTCGGACGAAGCCGCATAGATGCTCAGCGCATCGCCGAACTTCTCCATCAGCGCCCGTTTGAGAGCGCCGTGCAGTTCGCCGCCGCCGGACTGGAGCGTGCGCACGCTCGAGGTGTCCGCTTCGCGAAAATCGGCTTGTTCGACCATTCTTTGCAGCATGGCGGGCAGCAACATGGTGGCGGTGACGCGCTCGCGTTGAATAATCTGGAGCGCTTCGGCCGGGTCGAAGCCATCCATCAAATAGACCGTGGCGCCGAGATAAAGCGGCAGCAGCGTATAAACGCAGCCGACCGACAGACAGATCGGCAACGCGCACAGCATGCGGTCATCGGCGCAAAAGCCCTGCTCCAGCGCGCGCTCCTCGAAGCCGAAGCGCGAGCGCAGCGCGCCCTTGGGCAGGCCGGTGGTGCCCGAGGTATGGAGCATGACCGTACTGCCCTCCAGACCCGCCGGCGGCGGACCATCTGCCCGCCGGAGCAGCTCGTCGAGCTCCAGCGCGCCAGGCGCCGCGTCGGCCCGCGCGCCGCCGATCAGTACGGTGTCCCGCACCAAGGCGCCCAGACGCGCGGCCTTGTCTTCGAAACCGGCTCCGAGCAGCAGCATACGGGCATCCGACGCTTGCACCACCTGCGCCATGTCGTCTTCCGTGATGCGGTAGTTGACCGGCGCCGGAATCGCGCCTATCCCGGTAAGGGCGAAATAGGCCGCGACGAAATCAGGATGATTCAGCGCCAAGATGGCAACCTTGTCGCCGGAGGCAAGGCCAAGGCCGGCGAAAGCGCTCATCATCCGCTCGACCCGCGCGAACAAAGCGCTGTAATCCATGACGCCACCCTCGAACACCATCGCCGGCTTGCGCGGAAAGCGCCGCGCATTCAGACGCAGCGCATGTAACGGCGTCATCGCCACTGCACGCGCCTTAATGGAAGGCCGAGATGCCGAGGATCTCGCGACCGATGATGAGGGTCTGGATCTCGGAAGTTCCCTCGGGAATCATGCCGCCGCGCGTGTCGCGGAAGATGCGCTCGATCGGATAGTCCACGCTGTAGCCCAGGCCGCCGTGCACTTGCAGCGCCATGCTTGCCACCTCGTGCGCGGCCTCGGTAGCATAGAGTTTGGCGATCGAACATTCGGCGCGGGCCGTGCCCCCCTGATCCAGCGCCCAGGCCGCCTTGTATCCGAGCGCGCGCGCGGCTTCGGTGCGCACGGTCATGTCGACGATCAGTTTCTGCACCAGTTGATAGCCGCCGATCACGCGCCCGAACTGCTTGCGGTTCTTGGCATATTCGATCGACAAATCGAGGGCCGCCTGAGCCGCCCCGACCGCTCCCATGGCGACATTGAGCCGGCCGTAATTGAGGCCGCTGAGGATCGCCTTCAGTCCCTCCCCTTCCTTGCCGAGCAAATTCTCCTTCGGCACGACGGCGTCCGCGAAATTCAGCTCCGAGGTCCCGGTGCTCTTGATGAACATGGTGCCGACACGGCGCGCTTCGTACCTGGTCTGCTCCCGGTCGACCAGCAACAGACTGAGGCCGCCGTCGCAACTTTTGCTGTAGGTCTTGACCACCAGTACGCCGCAGTCGCCGCCGGCGCCGTTGGTGATCCACAATTTGCCGCCGTTGACCAGGTAATGGTCCCCCTTATCGACCGCCTTGGTTTCGATGCCCGCGACGTTCGAGCCATGATTGGGTTCCGTGATCCCGACCCAGAACCGCTTTTCACAGTTGAGCAAAGGTTTG
Organism: Betaproteobacteria bacterium; assembly: GCA_016234705.1. GTDB lineage: Bacteria > Pseudomonadota > Gammaproteobacteria > Burkholderiales > SG8-39 > 2-12-FULL-64-23. The sequence goes on from JACRAS010000225.1 coordinate 6,466, forward strand.
AGAAAGCGCTCGCATTGCGTCGGCGTGGCGTTGCGGTGCAGCAGCGAGGCGATGATGTTGAGGGCGTTCAACAGCACGCGCATCGACAACCAGTGATAGCCCGCCTGCTCCATCAGCAGCGCCCAATCGGCGAAGCGCATGCCGTAGCCGCCGGCCTGTTCCGGCAGCAGGCCGCCGATATAGCCGAACTGCCGCAGTTCGGGCAGCAATTCCCACGCAAACTGTTCGCGCTTTTCGTGTTCGGCAACGATGGGCGCCACCCGCTTGCGCATGAAGCGGTGGACGCTTTCCTGCAACGCCAGTTGTTCACTGCTCAGTCCGAAATCCATGTTGTACCCCTCCGATCTGACTCGATGACTTTGATCGCTTGCGGCGGTCAGCTATAGCGACCGCCGGTCACGTGCAGCGTCTCGCCGGTGATATAGCCGGCGGCATCGGATGCCAGATAAACAACCGCATTGGCGATGTCGCGCGGCGCGCCGACCCGCTCCAACGGTGTCTTGGCGATGGCCGCCTGCTTGATCTTCTGGTAATGCGGCAGAGAGCGGATGCCCTCGGTTTCGATAAATCCGGGGGCGATCGCATTCGAGGTGATGTTGTAGCGTCCCTGCTCAAGCGACACGGCGCGGGTGAAACCGATGATGCCCGCCTTGGCGGCCGAGTAGTTCGCCTGGCCCGGATTGCCCAAATGCGCACGAGACGAGATGTTGATGATGCGCCCGAAGCGCTGCGCCATCATCATGGGCAAGACCGCCTTGGTGCAGTGGTAGGCGCCTTTGAGGATCGTGTCGATCACCGCGTCCCAATCCGATTCGGGCATCTTGGCGAGATAGTTGTCGCGTGGAAAGCCGGCGTTGTTCACCAGAATATGCACGCTTCCGAAGGCACCGACAGCCGCGCGCACAAGCGCCTCGACGCTTTCGGCGCGGCATACATCGGCGGGTACCGCGATGGCATCGAACCCCAGCGCCGCGAGCCGCTGCTGTGTCGCGCGGGCCGACTCCGCGTCGATGTCCGTCACGACCACCTTAACGCTTTCCTGCGCCAGGGCCAGCACGGTTTCCGCGCCGATGCCGCGGCCCGAACCCGTCACGATGGCGACTTTGCCCGTCAAGCCGAGATCCATGCTATTCCCTTTCAATGTCCGCTTCGCTGGCGGAATCTGTGGGTAATTTTCACCCATTTTAGGGAACATTGTGTTCACGATGGCTGAATAATTTGGCGAGCGAAGTTATCCACGGGCGCGCGTGCGGCTCCCTGCATAGAGCCAGAGCGCGCGCAAGGGGCGATGCGGGAACGGCCGGCCGATGCAATTTTTTGACGCCGTGACGGATGTGGAGCGCCGCCAGCGCTTACAATCCGGCACATGGACATTGTCATTCTCATCAAAGCGCTGATACTCGGGGTGGTCGAAGGGCTCACCGAATTCCTGCCGGTGTCGAGCACCGGCCATCTGATCCTCGCCGGCGATCTGCTCGATTTCAACGACGACAAGGGCAAGCTGTTCGAGATCGTGATCCAGTGCGGCGCCATCCTGGCGGTGTGCTGGGAGTATCGGGTCAAGATTGTCACGGTGATCTCGGGCCTGGGCTCGCAGCGCGAGGCGCAGCGCTTCGCCCTCAACCTCGCCATCGCCTTCGTGCCGCTCGCGGTGCTGGGCCTCGCGTTCGGAAAAGCGATCAAGGCGCAGTTGTTCCAGCCGATGCCGGTGGCGCTGGCTTTCATCGTCGGCGGCTTGATTATCCTGTGGGCGGAAAAGCGCGAGCACACGGTGCGCATCCGCGAGGTGGAGGACCTACGCTGGAGCGATGCCCTGAAACTGGGCATCGCTCAGGCGTTCGCGCTGATTCCCGGGACCTCGCGCTCCGGCGCCACCATCATCGGCGGATTGCTGTTCGGCCTGTCGCGCAAAGCCGCGACCGAGTTCTCGTTTTTTCTCGCCATCCCGACGCTGTTCGCCGCCTCGGCCTATCAGCTATACCAGGAGCGAGCGCTGCTCGCCGCCGACGACCTGGGGATGTTCGCCGTCGGTTTCATCGCGGCCTTCGCCTCCGCCTTTGTGTGCGTGCGCTGGCTGCTGCGCTACATCTCAAACCACGATTTCACGCCGTTTGCCTGGTACCGCATCGCCTTCGGGCTGGTGGTGCTGGGCACCGCCTATTCGGGCATGGTGAACTGGTCCGCGCACTGACCCGCGTTCATCCCGGCTCCCGCGTGCCGGGGAGGGCGGGAGCCAGGTCGATTTGCTGGCGACCCGGGCACCGACGCCGGCGTCATATCCGGTCAATAGGTTTTGTAGGGAAGAAATTTTCCGGAAAGAACGACATGCACTCGATCGCCTTTGGGATCGGGCTCGCGCTGGATCTCCATGCTGAAGTCGATGGCGCTCATGATGCCGTCGCCGAACTCCTCGTGGATCAGTTCCTTGATCGTGGCGCCGTAGACATTGACGATCTCGTACCAGCGGTAGATCAGCGGGTCGGTCGGAACGGCAGTGGGGAGCGAACCCTTGTACGGCACCACTTGCAGGTGGGCCACCGCCTCATCCGACAGGCCGAAGATCCTGCCCACGATCTCGGCCTGTTTCTTTGTCAGTTGCATCTGTCCCAGGCAGGCGGCCGTGGTCCACTCCTTGCTTTGCCCGACCTTTTTCGCCACGTCGGCCCACCTGGTACCCTTCTTGACCTTGGCGGAATAGATCTGCGCGGTCACGTCCTCGCGCGTCATCGGTTTCATGTGTTTTCCCTCCTTCGAGTTGAATGAATCAGTGTTTGCGATTGACCACCAACGGCGTCACCTTGCCGTGGGCGCCGTGCATCTGAGGCGGTATCGGCGACGCGTCGATTGCCAGTCCCGGCCGCACCAGCGGCGGCTGTTTCGGGCGATCGCCGCCCTCGCCGCTCTGGAACAGTTTCGAGCGATTGACCAGAAAATCAACCAGGTGATTGCGTATCCGGTAGTACTGCGGATCGTGATGTATGTCGTTGCGCGTGCGGCTGCGCGGCATGGTGTTGTCGACGATTTCGGCGATCACGGCGCCAGGTCCGTTGGACATGAGCATGATCTTGTCGGCGAGCAAAATGGCTTCGTCCACGTCGTGGGTGATCATGAACACGGTCTGATGCGTCGCGGCGCAGATCTTGAGCAATTCGTCCTGAATGACGCCGCGGGTAAGCGCGTCGAGCGCGCCGAAGGGCTCGTCCAGCAGCAGCATCTTGGGCTGGATGGCAAAGGCGCGGGCGATGCCGACGCGCTGCTTCATGCCGCCGGACAGCGCGCTCGGCTTCTTGTGCTCCGAGCCGGTGAGGCCGACAAGGTCGATGTATTTCTGGCAGTGCAGGGTCACCTGGGTCCGGTTCCAGTCGGGCCAACGAGATTTCACCGCGAAGGCAATGTTCTTCATCACCGAGAGCCACGGCATGAGGGCGTGGCCCTGGAACACCACGCCGCGGTCCAGGCTCGGCCCGGCCACTTCGCGCTGGTCCATGACCACGATGCCCGCGCTAGCCTGATCCAGGCCGGCGAGCACGTTGAGGATAGTGGTCTTGCCGCAGCCGGAATGGCCGACGATGCAGACGAACTCGCCTTTATCGATGTTGAAGCTCACATCCTCGAACACGGCAAAGGGCCTGCCGTCGCTGCCGGCGTAGGTCTTGGACAATCCATTAATATCGAGAAATGCCATGGCGCCACCTATTCGACGTAGGTCACGAGTTTCTGCAGCCGTCCGAAGACGAGGTCGAGCAGCATGCCGACCAGGCCGATCGTCAGGATGGCGAAAATCACGTTGGTGAGCGACAGATTGTTCCACTCGTTCCAGACGAAGTAGCCGATGCCCGTGCCCCCTACCAGCATTTCCGCCGCCACAATCACCAGCCAGGCGATGCCCATGGAGATGCGCATGCCGGTCATGATGGTCGGGGCCGCGGCAGGCAGGATCACCTGGAACGCCTTGCGCACAGTATTCACTTCCAGCGTCTTGGCCACATTCAGCCATTCACGACGCACGGCCGCGACGCCGAAGGCGGTGTTGATCAGCATCGGCCAGACCGAGCAGATGAAAATCACGAATATGCCCGAGATCGACGAGTCCTTGATGGTGTAGAGCGCAAGCGGCATCCAGGCGAGCGGCGAAATCGGCTTCAGCACCTGTATGAACGGGTCGAGCGCGCGGTAGATGAGCGGTGACATGCCGATGACGAAGCCTAGCGGGATTGCAACCAGGGCCGCGAGCGCGAAACCGAGCCCGACCCGCGCCAGAGAGAACCCAAGCTGGATGCCGATGCCCTTGTCGTTCGGGCCCTTGTCGTAGAATGGATCGGAAATATGCTTCAACGCCGTCTCGCCCATCTGCGCCGGGGTGGGAAAGCCGGTGGTCTTGACCGCACCCTTGCCCATCAGCTTGGCATACTCGTCGTTGGTGCTCGCGGCCTGCTCCTTCGGCAGGGTGGCGACGTGCCAGATGCCGAGCAGCGCGAGCAGGAACATGAGCGACAGGATGCCCGCGCGCAGGGCTTCCGATTTGATCATCTCAGGCCTCCTGCGGACGAACGGGCTGGTTCGGCAGACGGTGCTTTCGGGGGCCGGCGGCATCCGTCTTGCTCGCCCCCCGGAGCGGGAACCCCGCTCGCGGGCTCATGCCGCCGCCTTGTTGATGGCGAAGCTGCCTAGATACTTCTCCGGCTTGGCCGGGTCGAATTCCTTGCCCATGACTTTAAATTTCGCATAGCTCGATGCGGGCGATTTCATATCGAGCTCGGCCATGCGCTTTTTCGCTTCGGTCACGAGGAATACCTGCTCGGCGATTTGCTTGTAATTGACATCGCCCTTGATGTAGCCCCAGCGCTTCATCTGCGTCATGATCCACACGGCCATGGAGTGCCAGGGGAAAGGGTCGAAGTCGGCGCGGTCGGGCACGTTCTTGACGTTGCCCAGGCCGTCGGCAAACTTGCCCGTCAGCACCTGCTCGACGACGGTCTCGGGTTGGTTCAGATAGTTGGCGGGTGAGATTACCTTGGCGATGAGGGACCGGTTCTTGGGGTCGCGCGCCATGCGCGCGGCGCTGAGCACGGCACGGCAAAGCGCGGCGAACGTGTTGGGATTCTCTTTGATGAACTGGTCCGATACGCCGAAAGCGCAGCAGGGGTGGCCGTCCCAGAGTTCTTTCGACAGTATGTGGATGAAACCGATCTCGTCGTAGACCGCGCGCTGATTGAACGGATCCGGCCCGAGGTAGCCGTCGAGATTGCCGGCGCGCAGGTTGGCGACCATTTCCGGAGGCGGCACGACGCGGATCTGGATGTCCCTGTCCGGGTCGAGCCCGTGCTCTGCCACGTAGTAACGCAACAAAAAATTATGCATTGAATAATCGAAGGGCACCGCGAACTTGAAACCCTTCCATTGCTTCGGGTCGCGCTTGTCCTTGTGCTTGATGTGCAGGGTGATGGCTTGGCCATTGATGTTCTGGATCGTCGCTACCCGCATCGGCTGCGCCGCCGACCCCACCCCCATCGAGATCGCCAGCGGCATCGGCGAAAGAAAGTGTGACGCATGGTGTTCCTTGTTCAGCATCTTGTCGCGAATCAGTGCCCAGCCGGCGGTCTTGTTGAGCGTGACGTTGAGACCTTCCTTTTTGTAGAAACCGAGCGGGTCGGCCATGATCAGCGGCGTGGCGCAGGTGATCGGGATGAAGCCGATCTTGAGCTCGGTCTTCTCCAGGGACTTCCTCTCCTGCGCCAGGGCCTGCATCGCGCCGATGGGAAGTACGCCGGCGATCGCGGCCATGGCGGTGTTCACGCCCACGGCACGGATGAACCTGCGCCGCGTCTCGTCGTGCGGGAACAGCGCTCGCACCATGGTGGATTCGATTACCCGGTTGGATAGGACCTCGGGATCGGCGCAAGCCAAGTCATCGGACGAATCGTGTTCGACCTGGCTTGCGTGCTTGCCGCAATTACAGGCAACACCTAGTTTGCGGTTTGGGTCGTACGGGTCAGAAAAGGCGGACACATGTGTCTCCCTAAAAAGTTATTGGGGAGACACTCGCAACAAGCGTGCCAGCAGCGAGATGTTTCCGGCGAGCCGCGGTCGAATACTCTGCCAGGAAAGGCTTTCCCAGCAATGTCCGATCTCTACCGCATGGGAACAGAAATTAGGGAGGACTAGGCGACGCGCTGCAGGCTTTGTGACCGCGCATGCACCGCAAATGCAGGTACCGCGCCAATCCAGTGCGGGTAGCATCGGCTGGAACGATTCATTGGAAGCAGCCGTTCAGTGCCGTGTGGGTCAGCTCTGCGTCCAGGGCAGACCGGCGGCACGCCATCCGCCCAGCGTGTTGCGCTGCCCGTTCGGGTTCTTGTCGCCCTCGAAGCCCTGCAACACATTGTAGGCATTGGTATAGCCTGCCCGGGTCACTGCGATCGCGGCGTGGTGCGAGCGCACGCCGCTGCGGCAAAGGAGCATGGCGATCGCGTTCTTGCCGATCAACTCTTCGAATTCGGCGATGAAATTGAGATTGCGGCCGCCGCCCGGCCAGGTATTCCATTCGACCGCAACGCTGCCCGGCACCTGGCCTACCCAGTCCAGTTCGGCGCGAGTGCGCACGTCCACCAGTTTGGCTTCAGGCAGGCTTTGCATGAGCACGTATGCTTCGGCCGGCAGCACTGCACCGGAGTAAGGCAGATTCAATTGCTGCGCGCGCTCGCGCGCCCTGGCTAGAATTTCTTGCGGAGTTTCTATCATAGCTCGGCGGCAAGCTTGGTCTTCTGGGAAAGAAAGTATAAGGCATGCGAACAAGAAATCGCACGACTATGGCCACGGGACCGACGCACAAATGCGGTGCAAGCCATTGCCTTATGCACCATATGGGGGCGGCCATGTCTATGCTCACAATCTGACTTCGCTTGTGGCACAATACCGTGCTCGGATTTCATCGGATGGCATGTTTTCTGCTGTATGACCCTCCGTTTCCCGTAATCTTATTGTCTTTAACCGCTTCTTGAGGAGAAATAAATGGCTATGTCCCCGGCCGACGTATTGAAACAGATAAAGGACAAGGAGGCGAAGTTCGTCGATCTTCGCTTCACCGATACCCGCGGCAAGGAGCAGCATGTATCCGTTCCCGCCAAGCAGTTCACCATGGAAAAGTTCGACGACGGGCACTTCTTCGACGGCTCATCGATCGCCGGCTGGAAGGGCATTGAAGCCTCCGACATGCTGCTCATGCCCGATGCCGATACCGCGCGGCTGGATCCGTTTACCGACGAAACCATGCTCAACATTACCTGCGACGTGGTCGAGCCTGCGGACCATAAGGGCTACGGCCGCGACCCGCGCTCGCTCGCCAAGCGCGCCGAGGCCTACCTCAAGTCCACCGGCCTGGGCGACGCCGCCTACTTCGGCCCGGAGCCCGAGTTCTTCGTGTTCGATTCGGTTACCTGGAACGTGGACATGTCCGGCTGCTCGGTGAAAATCGATTCCGAAGAGGCCCCTTGGTCCACGGGGAAGGAATATGAAGGCGGCAACATGGCCCACCGCGCGCCGGTGAAAGGCGGTTACTTCCCGGTGCCGCCCGCCGATTCGCTGCAGGACATCCGCAATGCGATGTGCCTGGCGATGGAACAACAGGGTGTAGAGGTCGAGGTTCATCACCACGAAGTGGCCGCGCCCGGCCAATGCGAAATCGGCACCAAGTTCGAGAAACTGGTGAAACGCGCCGACTGGATGCAGATCCTAAAATATACGGTGTGGAACGTGGCGCATTCCTACGGCAAGACCGCCACCTTCATGCCCAAGCCAGTGGTCGGCGACAACGGCTCCGGCATGCATGTGCACCAGTCGATCTGGAAGGGCAGCGAGAATATGTTCGCCGGCAACAAATACTCCGGCCTGTCCGACTTCGCGCTCTACTACATCGGCGGCATCATCAAGCACGCCAGGGCCTTGAATGCCATCACCAACCCGGGCACCAACTCGTACAAGCGCCTGGTGCCCGGTTTCGAGGCGCCGATCAACCTGGCCTATTCCGCGCGCAACCGCTCCGCGGCCTGCCGTATCCCCAATGTCACCAACCCCAAGGCGCGCCGCGTCGAGGTACGCTTCCCCGACCCGACCGCCAACCCCTATCTCGCCTTCGCCGCGATGTTGATGGCGGGTCTGGACGGCGTGCAGAACAAGATCCATCCCGGTGATCCGATCGACAAGAACCTGTACGATCTGCCGCCCTCGCAGGCGAAAAAAGTACCGAACGTGTGCTCTTCGCTGGAAATGGCGCTGGAGCACCTGGAGAAGGACCACGAGTTCCTGACTCGCGGCGGAGTATTCTCCGAGGATATGCTAGACGCCTACATCGCGCTGAAGATGGAAGAAGTCACCAGATTCCGCATGACCACCCATCCGCTCGAATTCGACATGTACTACAGTTGCTAATAGCCGGGTTGGACAATAAAAGGCGGGAACCCTCCCGCCTTTTTTGTCCCGCAACAGGATGCGATGCCGTAGATACGCGCTCGCCAACGGGGAAACAGGCCAAAAAACGATTTGAAATCAGTTTGATGTTGGCATAGACTTAAACTTCCTTCTCAACGGCTTCGACATAATGGTTTGTCGCACTGGGTGTTCAGGATTGGCGGCTGCGCTGGCGTTGGCGCTCGCAACGCCCGCGTGGGGGGATACCTTCAAGTGTATCGACGCCAACGGCCGTGCCACCTACACCAACATGAAGGAAGAAGCCAAGGGAAAGAACTGCACCGTGGTGATGCGGGAGATTTCGGTGGTTCCGGCGGCCCCGGCGCCGCGCGCAACCGCGGCAACCCCCTCGCCTGCAGGGTTTCCCAAGGTTGACCCGGCCACGCAAAAGAATCGGGACGGGGCGCGCCGCAGGATTCTGGAGGAAGAACTCAGCGGGGAAGAGAAGGCGCTCGCGCAGGCCAAGGCGGAGTTGACCGAACAAGAAGGGATCCGCACCGGCGACGAAAGGAATTACCAGAGAGTTCTCGACCGCTTGCAGAAGTACAAGGACGAAGTCGAGCGGCACCAAAAGAATGTCGAGGCTCTTAAGAAAGAGCTCGGCAACGCCAAGTAAGCGGGTTTTTCGTAGGGGCGGCGACCGCGCTGCTTCGCCCGGTTTTGTCTCTACTGTCCCGCACTGTTTTGATATGGCTGCCAGTTCCTTTTCCGGCCTTGATCTGCTCGCCACCTCGGTCATCCTGGTGGACGATGACTTGCGCGTTATCTACGCCAACCCCGCTGCCGAAGACCTGTTTGCGTTCAGCCTGAAAAACGTGGTGGGCCAGCCGTTGGCGCAACTGTTCACCGATTCGGGCGAGGTCATCGTCAGCCTCAACGATGTTCTGGGGCATAACTGGAGTTACACCGGCCGCGACCTGACCCTCACCCGCCCGGGGCAGGCGAGCCTGCAGTTGAATTGCCTAGTCACGCCGATTGAGAATGCTGCCGCGCGTTTGCTCATCGAGTTTCGCCCCATGGACCAGCAACTCAGGATCGCGCGCGAGCAGCGGCAGCTCGACCAACAGCAGGCGAACCGCGAACTTATCCGCAATCTCGCGCACGAGATCAGGAATCCCCTAGGCGGCTTGCGCGGCTCGGCGCAACTGCTCGAGCGCGAACTGGAACGGCCCGAACTGCGCGAATACACCCAGGTAATCATCAAGGAGGCTGACCGGCTGCAGGCGCTGATGGACCGCCTGCTCACGCCGCATCGCCCGCCGCAGGTCGCGCCGCTGAATATCCACGAAGTGCTGGAACGGGTTAGAAGCTTGGTGCTGGCCGAATTTCCGGCAGGCATCCGCATCGAGCGCGATTACGATGCCAGCCTGCCGGATTTTCATGGCGACAAGGAGCAGTTGATCCAGGCGGTGCTCAATATCGCCCGCAATGCTGCACAGGCGCTGAACGGCGAGGGCGAGATCGAATTGCGCACGCGCGCAGCGCGTCAGGTGACGCTGGCCAAGCAGCGCTACAAGCTGGCATTAGAATTGCAAGTGATAGACAACGGTCCGGGAATTCCGGAGGAGTCGCGCGAGCGGATTTTCTATCCTCTGGTGTCGGGCCGCGACGGCGGTAGCGGACTGGGGTTGACCTTGTCGCAGACTTTCGTGCAACAGCATCACGGCACGATCGAGTGCGATAGCAGGCCGGGCCGTACCTGCTTTACGATCATGCTGCCATTGGAGTAAAGGGGTAACTGGCAATGAGAAACGAGGCTGAGAGTGGAATTCTCCCGCGTCCGCCCGTTTTCGATTTGCCATTAACCACCACCAAAACATGAAACCAGTCTGGGTCATAGACGACGATCGCTCGATACGCTGGGTATTCGAAAAAGCCCTGGCGCGCGAGGGCATCCCTTACAGGATTTTTGAGGCGGCGCAGGAGGCGCTCGATGCACTGGAACAGGGCGCGCCGCAGGTGCTGGTGTCGGACATCCGCATGCCCGGCACTTCGGGCTTGGCACTGCTGCAGAACATCAAACAACGCCATCCCGGCCTGCCGATCATCATCATGACCGCCTATTCGGACCTCGAATCGGCGGTGGCGGCGTTTCAGGGCGGCGCCTTCGAGTACCTGCCAAAGCCATTCGACGTGGATCAGGCGGTGGAACTGATCCGTCGCGCCATCGGCGAGAGCATGCGCGAGATCGAGGCCGAGGAGGCGCGGGAGACCGTACCCGAAATCCTCGGTCAGGCGCCGTCGATGCAGGAGGTGTTTCGCGCCATCGGCAGGCTGTCGCAGTCCAGCGCCACGGTGCTGATCACGGGCGAATCGGGCAGCGGCAAAGAGCTGGTAGCGCTCGCGCTGCACCGCCATTCCAACCGCGCGGCGAAGCCCTTTGTCGCGATCAACGCCGCGGCGATGCCGAAGGACCTGCTCGAGTCGGAACTGTTCGGTCACGAGCGCGGCGCCTTTACCGGCGCTCAGGCGATGCGCCGCGGCCGCTTCGAGCAGGCCGAGGGCGGCACGCTGTTTCTCGATGAAATCGGCGACATGCCGGCGGACCTGCAGACGCGGCTGTTGCGCGTGCTCTCCGACGGCCAATTTTACCGCGTCGGCGGTCACCAGCCGATCAAGGCCAATGTGCGCGTGATTGCGGCCACGCACCAGGATCTGGAGGAGCGCGTGCGCCAGGGCTTGTTCCGCGAAGACCTGTTCCATCGCCTTAACGTCATCCGGCTGCGCCTGCCCAGTCTGCGCGAGCGGCGCGAGGACATTCCGCTGCTGGCGAAGCATTTCCTCGCAAAAAGCGCACGCGAACTAGGGACGGAGGGGAAACGCCTGTCGGAGGCGGCGATGAACTATCTGGCGGCGCAGGATTTCCCGGGTAACGTGCGCCAACTGGAAAACCTGTGCCACTGGCTGACGGTGATGGCACCAACGCAGACCATCGAAGTCGCCGACCTGCCCTCGGAGCTGAAGTCGGGGGACGGCAAGGCGCCGGAATCGGATTGGGTGGGTGCCCTGGAGCACGAGGTCGAGCGTGCCTTCACGCGCGGAGAAACCGGCGTTTTGGAGGGTTTTGCGCAGGCCTTCGAAAAAGCCCTGATCGGGAGGGCGCTGGCGCGCACCGGCGGGCGCCGCATCGAGGCGGCGAACCTGCTCGGCATCGGCCGCAACACCATCACGCGCAAGATCGCCGAACTCGGATTGGATGCCAAGGGCGGAGCCGACGACGCCGGCTGACGCCGCCGCGGCATCGGCGCCGCTAGTCCGTGCGCCGGTGTATTGGTGCTTGGTTCGGCGAACGATGTTTGCTGCGACCGGTATTTTCGCAATCCGGAATGCGATTCGTATTGCGAAATGCGCCGCGGCGCAATAAAATATCCATTTTTTTCCCTGCAAACGGCAACCTGGAGTTCCATCAATGAGCGAAAAATTTCCCGGCAGCGTGGAAATCCACGGGCCCATCTCACCAGAATTCGCGCAGATCCTCAGTCCAGAGGCTGTCGCTTTTGTGGCCAAACTGTGCCGCCGGTTCGAATCCCGCCGCCGGGAACTGCTCGCCGCTCGTGCAGTGCGGCAAAAGGAGTTCGACGCGGGCAAAATGCCGGACTTCCTGCCCGAGACGTGGAGCATCCGCAGTTCCGAATGGAAGATCGCTGCGCAGCCCGCCGACCTGCTCGACCGCCGGGTCGAGATTACCGGCCCTACCGACCGCAAGATGGTGATCAACGCGCTCAACTGCGGCGCTGCCACCTTCATGGCCGATTTCGAGGATGCCAACTGCCCCACCTGGTTCAACATGATCGACGGGCAGATCAACCTGCGCGATGCGGTGCGCCGAACGATTTCCTTCGAACAGAACGCAAAGCAGTACAAGCTGAACGACAAGACTGCGGTGCTGATCCTGCGCCCGCGCGGCTGGCACCTGTCCGAGAAGCACGTGCTCATCGACGGCAAGCAGATCTCCGGCAGCCTGTTCGATTTCGGGCTCTATTTTTTCCATAACGCCAAAGAACTGCTCAAGCGCGGCGCCGGCCCGTATTTCTATTTGCCCAAGATGGAATCGCACCTCGAGGCGCGGCTGTGGAACGAGGTCTTCGTGATGGCGCAGAACGAACTGGGCGTGCCGCAGGGTTCGATCAAAGGCACGGTTCTGATCGAAACCGTGGTCGCGGCGTTCGAGATGGACGAGATCCTGTGGGAACTGCGTGAGCACTCGGCCGGCCTCAACATCGGCCGCTGGGACTACATTTTCTCCTGCATCAAGAAATTCCGCTCCAACAAGGATTTCTGCCTCGCCGACCGCTCCCAGGTCACCATGACCGCGCCGTTCATGCGCGCCTACGCCTTGACGCTGGTAAAGACCTGCCATCGCCGGGGCGCTCCGGCCATGGGCGGCATGGCGGCGCAGATCCCGATCAAGAACGACGCGGCTGCAAACGACGCCGCTATGGCCAAGGTGCGCGCCGACAAGGAGCGCGAAGCGACCGACGGTTGCGACGGCACCTGGGTGGCGCATCCGGGCCTGGTGCCCATCGCCAAGGAGATATTCGACAAGTACATGCCGCAGCCGAACCAGTACGGCAAGCAACTCCCGGAGGTGAACTTCGGCGCGAGGGGCCTGCTCGAGTTCCAGCCCGAGCAGCCGATCACCGAGGCTGGGTTGAGGAACAACATTTCCGTCGGCATCCAGTATCTGGGCGCGTGGCTGGCCGGCAACGGCTGCGTGCCGGTATTCAACCTGATGGAGGACGCGGCGACCGCGGAAATTTCGCGCTCGCAGATCTGGCAGTGGATCCGTTCGCCCAAGGGCGTGCTCGACGACGGCCGCAAGGTGAGCAAGGAACTGTTCCGCAGCCTGCTCGCCGAGGAACTGCCCAAGGTGAAAACCTATCTGGGCGAAGCGGGCTGGAAGGCGGGCAAATACGAACAAGCCGCGGAGTTATTCGCCAGGATCACCACCGATGACAATTACGTCGAGTTCCTCACTCTGCCGGCGTACGAGCTGATCGACTGATCGTTCTTGGTTCAGCATTCGATTTCCGCCACGACCGGCGCGTGGTCGGACGGGCGTTCGTGCCGGCGCGGTTCGAGGTCGATCGAGCAACCGGCGCAGTTCGCCGCGAGGCTGCGGCCGAGCAGGATGTGGTCGATGCGCAGGCCCAGGTTGCGCTTGAAGCCGTTCATGCGGTAGTCCCACCAGGTGTAGGATTTCTCCGGCTGCTCGAACAGGCGGAAACTGTCCCTGAAACCCAGATCGATCAGGCGCCGGAAGGCGTCACGCTCCCGCGGGCTCACCAAAACGTGGCCCTCCCAGGCTTTGGGATCGTGCACGTCGCGATCCTCCGGAGCGATGTTGTAGTCGCCCAGCACGGCAACGCGGGCATGCGCCGCCAATTCCCCCTCGAGCCAGGTCGCGAACGCTGCTAGCCAGTTCAGTTTGTACTGGTATTTGTCGGAATCGAGGCTCTGGCCGTTGGGCACGTAGGCGCAGACCAGGCGCACGCCACCGACGTCGGCGCTGATGACCCTGCGCTGCGGATCATCGAGTCCGGCTATGCCGCATGCAATATTTACGGCTGGCTCACGGCTGAGAATGGCGACACCGTTATAGGTCTTCTGGCCCGAAAACGCCGCCGAGTAGCCGGCGGCCTGGATCGCAGCTTCGGGGAAATTCGCGTCCTCGAGCTTGAGCTCCTGCAGGCACAGCGCATCCGGCCGGTGCTTGGCCAACCAGTCCAAAACCTGCGGCAGACGCACCTTGAGCGAGTTGACGTTCCACGTAGCTATACGCATAGGCAATGCATGCCCTTTGGGGATCTCATTGTATTGTAAATGTATTGTGTTCTTCGCCCCAGCCTAGCCAGTCGAGGCCGAATTTGTCGGGGCTGGAAAGTGGATGGTAGCCTAAGCGGCGGAGTCCTACTCGTTGTTATGCAAAACTGCCGTCGAATGGCGGATGTCGGCTGGCGACTTCGCGCTATCCAAGGTACGTAGCGGTCGGCGTGAAAGGCGTTTCCTGTCCCTTCGTTTGATGCCGGTCAAATTGGCGCCGTCGCAGAACTGCTAGCCTGACCATTCCCGGAGTACCCGGGTTAATTGAGTTTTCAAACCACCCTGGTCATGGCTTCTCCACGAAGCGAGAGCGCATTCCGATCCCTTCCGAACCTTGACCAAGGGTAAGGGAAAGAATGCGCTCGAGAACCCTCAAGTTCAAAGTCGTGCTTTACCTGGCGCTCGCGCTGACGCTGGCGATGCTCGTATTTACCCTGCTTGTCGTGCGCCATCAGCGCGATGAAATGTTGCGGGAGGCGGTGAGTCACGTTGCCCAGATTTCCGAGGTGATCAAGAAGAGCACCCGTTTCGCCATGCTTACGAATCAGCCCACTTATGTGGACAGCATCATCCGGGACGTGGGCAATCAGGGGAGCATTGAAAAGGTCAGGATACTGAGCAAGGACGGGACCATCATTCACTCCACCTACCTGCCCGAAATCGGGCTCAAGGTGGACCGGAAGGCCGAAGCCTGCGTCCTCTGCCACCTCAGCGAAACGTCCCTGGAGCAGGTTCCGCAGAGCCAGCGCTCCCGCATCTTCGCCACCCCGGAAGGGCGGCGCATGCTGGGCAGCATGGACGTCATCCGCAACGAGCCCTCCTGTTACACGGCCAATTGCCATCAGCACAGCAAGTCCATGTCGGTTCTCGGCGTCCTTGACATCGTCTATTCGCTCGACGACATCGACCGAAAGATGCGGACGAGCGCGATCACCATGGCAGCCTTGTCCCTCGGGTTCATCGTCATTGCCGCCCTTAGTGTGGGTTTTTTCGTCCACCGCCTGGTCTATGTGCCCCTGCGGGACCTGGAAACTGGAGCCAGGCGGCTCTCCACTGGAAATCTGGAACAGACGATCCCGGTGCGCAGCGAGGACGAGTTCGGTCAGCTGGCGGCATCTTTCAACGCCATGACCGTCGCCCTGCGAAATTCCCAGTCGGAACTGCGCGAATGGGGTCACACGCTGGAGCAGAAAGTGGCAAAGAGAACCCAGGAACTGCGCATTGCGGAGGCCGAGACTGTGCGCACGGAAAAGCTGGCCTCGGTCGGACTGCTAGCCGCCGGCATCGCGCATGAACTGAACAACCCCTTGACCGGCGTGCTCACCTTCACCAGCCTCCTGCGCAAAAAGATGCCCGCCGGAAGCGCGGACGCGGAAGATCTCGATCTGGTGATCCGGGAGACCAAGCGCTGCGCCACCATCATCAGGAGGCTTCTCGATTTCGCGCGCGAGAAGGCTCCGGAAAAGAAATTCACCGACCTCAACCAGGTCATCGAGGATACAGCGCGCATCATCGAACGGCCCGCGTTTTTTCGCGATATCGAGATCGCCATGGATCTCGACCGGAATCTGCCCGTCGTCTGGGTCGACGCCGACTTGATCAAGCAGGTCATGATGAATATGCTCGTCAACGCCCAACATGCAATCGAGCAGGAGGGCAGTATCACCGTGCGCAGCCGCCGGTTTCCACAACCAAAGAGCCCCGAGTCGGGCATGGAGCCGGTGCCCATGGTGGAAATCTCGATCATCGATACCGGCTGCGGGATACCGGAGAAAAACCTCAAGCGGATTTTCGATCCCTTCTTCACCTCGAAGGAAGTGGGCAAAGGGACGGGGCTGGGGCTGTCCGTCAGCCACGGCATCGTCAAAGCCCACGGCGGGGTAATCGAAGTGGAAAGCGCGGTCGGCAAGGGATCCACCTTCCGTATCTATCTTCCGTTGGAACCTTCCGCGGGAGCGGCGGCAAGCAGCAGGAGCAATCAATGAAAGCCAGGATACTGGTAGTCGACGACGAAGAGATCGTCATCAGGAGTTGCCTGCGCATTCTGGGCGACGCCGCCGATTGCGAGGTGGAGGCGGTCCAGGATGGCATGGAAGCGCTGAAGAAAATCGACGACAGCCATTACGACGTGCTCATCCTCGACATCATGATGCCCAAGATGGACGGCCTGGAAGTGCTGCGCAGGGTGAAGGAGACGCACCCGGACATCGACGTGATCATGGTTACCGGGTTGTCCCAGATCGATACCGCGGTGAAATCGATGAAGCTCGGGGCGTTTGACTATCTGCCCAAGCCGTTTGATCCGGACGAACTGAAGCTCGTGGTAAAGCGCGCCTTGGAGCGGCGGCAACTGTTACAGGAGAACCTCGAGCTCAGAAGCGAAGTCAGTTCCAAATACCGCTTCGAGAACATCATCGGCGCGAGCCCGCAGATGCAGAACGTTTATCGCTTGATCGCGAAGTGCGCGCCCACCAACAGCACCATCATGCTTACCGGTGAGAGCGGCACCGGCAAGGAACTGATCGCGCGTGCGATCCACTACAACAGCCTGCGCAAGGACAAGCCCTTTGTCGCGGTCGACTGCAATTCGCTGAGCGAAAACCTTCTGGAAAGCGAGATGTTCGGACACGTCAAGGGGTCGTTCACCGGCGCGGTGGTCAACAAGAAGGGCATGTTCGAGGTCGCGGACGGCGGAACCTTGTTTCTGGACGAAATCGGGAACATCTCCCTCGCCACCCAGGCCAAGCTCCTTCGCGTCATCCAGGAGAGGGAATTCAAGGCGGTGGGCGATACCCGGACGCAGAGCGCCAACTTCAGGCTCATCACGGCCACCAACAAGGATCTCAAGGCCATGGTGGCCGATGGGGCTTTGCGTGAAGATCTTTTCTATCGCATCAATATCTTCCCGATCCAGATTCCGCCTTTGCGGGAACGCCGGGACGACATACCGCCTCTCGCCTTCCACTTCCTCAAAGTGTTCTGCGAGGAACTGAGTAAAAAGGTAACGGAGTTTTCGGAAGGGGCCATGAGCGCACTCATGCATCATGACTGGCCGGGCAACGTGCGCGAACTCGAAAATACGATTCACCGTGCCGTGATCCTCGCCACCGACAAGGTGGTTCGCCAGGCGCACCTGGCAGGTATCGTGGACGCCACGCCGCGGCTCGATTTCGACGTGCCCAGAACCAGCGACGAGCTCAAGCGCATCAAGAAAGTCGCGCGGGAGCGGTCGGTGGAAAACATCGAGAAACTGTTCGTTCTCGAAGCGCTCAAGCGCAACGCCTGGAACGTTACTAAGAGCGCCGAGGAAACAGGCATGCAGCGCGCCAATTTCCAGGCGCTGATGAAAAAATACAATATCCGGATTCGCGGTACCGAACAGGATCCCGACGCGCCGGAAGCCGGCTGAGGCGGACGCCGGGACCGCACGGATCCCGGTGAGTGCGCGCGGACACGCCTGACGATGGCCCGCTGGAATTTCCCGACCCCGGCGCCGGTCAGCCGAGGGGGGTCACGCTTCCGGCTACCGCTTCGTTGCCTCGCCCTGGCCCGGCTCTTCCTCGATTTCTTCGTAGCCGGTGACGAACATCGCCTTGTAGTGCGCCGTGGGCGTGTGGCCGAGGCTTCCCATATAAACGTGGAAGAAAATGAAAAAGACAAAGAAGATGTAGATCAGCACGTGCACCGTGTCGACCACGCGAACCCCGCCGAAGAAATCCACCGCCCCGTAAAAACCTTGAACGTCCCATAGCAGGACGCCCGTAACGGCCAGAAGGGGAACGAGCAGGAACATGACCACCTGGTACATCATGCTCTGCATTGGGTTGAACTTGTCGTAAGCGCTCACCTGATGCGGATTGGGGCTGCCTTTGAATATGCCGTAGCCGTAATACTGCAGCTGGCGGAAACTGGCCTTGAAATGCTTGGTCGGGCTCAATTCCGGATGATAGACCCTGATCTTGTCGGTAAACAGGTAGAACAGCAGCCAGATAAAGTAATTTCCGATCAGCACGAACCCAATCCAGTTGTGCACCGTGACCGCGGTCCTGAAGGACATCAGGTCGATGAGTCCGACGTACCGAATCTGGGTGCCGGTGAGCATCATCGCCACGAAACCGACTGCGTTGATCCAGTGCCAGAGCCTGACCGGAAACGGATGAACGTAGATTCTTTGCATGGTCTCACTCCTGTTGTTTGTTTCCCGGTGCGTCTTGTGATGTGATGGTCAGGGCTAACGCTGGATTAGGGTTGATCCTGCCTCTTTGCAGCCTTGTCCTGTCGCGCCGCACGCTCCAATTCCCCCTTGACGATTATTTTCAGGACCTGGTGCCCGATCGGCACGGCGAGGCCGCCGAGCACCGCGAGGACCAGAAGAATATCCAACAGAACGTTGCGGGTGCCGCCGACGGCGTAAAACTCGCGCAGCGAGTCTACCGAAAGCACCGAACCGAGAACCTCCTTCTGCGCTTTGTAGCGCACCGGCTTGCCATCGGCGCTGAAAATCGAAATGGCGACGTTCTGGAAGGGCTCGGCTCCCTGCCGGTGGCAGATCGCGCAGTCCTTGATCGCTTTGCTCTTGCCCGAAAGCTGGTGCGCCTCCCCCCCTGTGCGAAGCTCGATCCGGCCGCGCAGGTTCTTCGGCTGCGCCGCCTCGTCACGGTTCATCTGGCCGATCAGTTTTCGCAGCTCCATCGCATCCAGACCGTCGCCATCGGTGTCGGCGGCGCGGGCCATCTTCTCGAATTCCGGCTTGCCTTCCTTCTCCGTAACCCACTTCTTTGCCGCGCCGTCGTAGAGCCTGAGGTCGACCATGCGCTGAGCCGCCGGCGCATGGCAGGCGGCGCAGGATACGACCTCCAGGTGCAATCCCGCGTTCGGGAGCCATTTCTGGTGGGCATCCATCGCCGCCAGATGGCATCCCACGCAGGTGTCATAGGCGGTCTTGGGAGTGACGGCGTGGGAACCGTGGCAGTCGGTGCATATCGGGGCCGACGGGTTGCCGCTCGCCAGCAGCGTTGCATGAACGCTGGTCTCGTTCTGCTTCAATGCCTCTGCGTGGCAGCCGCTGCAGACCTTGGTCATTGCGACTGAGTATTCGCGGCTGCTGGCGATGGTTTTCGGCTTCTGGGAATGGGTTTTGAGGTCCACATCGGCGTGGCACGAGGCGCAGCCGATCGCGCCATGGACGGATTTGGCAAAGCCGTCGCCCTGAACGTGCAGGGAGAGCACTTTTGCGCCGGGCAGTTCCTTCTTGAGTCCGTCAAACCCGTGGCAGCCGAGACACTGCTTGTCGCCGTCGGACAGTTTATCAGCCAGTGCGGCGTCGGCTGCCATGAGCCTCGCCGGCAACAGCACGAGAAGCGCCGCGAAGGCGGCTTTGACGAGGTTTTGGTGAAGCGTCACTATGGTCATCGTGTTCGCTTTCCGGGAGCCTGTCATATGTTCCCCTTGTTCTTTTTTGGTTCATCCTGCAAAAAATCGCCGGGGGGCGTTTAGCTCCCCCGGCACCTGCCTGAGCTGGTTGATGCGTGGTGTCGTCTTACTCTATTTCGGACCTGTCTGCCAATGCCCTGGCGCCGAGTTTGCCCCAGGCCTGGAAGCCGAACCAGAGGAGCAATCCAAGCCCAACGATCGGCCCGGCGACGACGAGGGCAAGTCCGATCAAAGGCGCGGCAATCATCATTGTGATGGTTTTCAGCGCGCTCGGTTTGGCCGGCGCCGCCGGCTGGATTTTGGCGGCTTCTTCGGATTTTTTCTTCTGCGCCTGAATGGCCATCCAGGCGAGCATTCCGAGGCCGACGACGGGGAACGCGAGAATGTAGGCGAGCCCGACGAAAGGCGCCGCGAAAAAGAGGGCGACGTTTTTCAGGAAGCGGATAGCGTTTCTTGCTCGTCTGTGCGCCGGCGCCGCGGCAGGCTGCGCGATTACGGCGGCTTCGGTCGCGCCGTGCGCCGTCGCATCTTTCTCGGAAATGGCCTTCTGCGCGCTGCCTTCTATCATTTCGGGCGACAAAGGCTTGCGCAGGAAACCGGATACGCCCGCCGCTTCGGCGCGGGCTTCATTGTCAGGCGAGCCGTAGCCCGTGACTATGACCACCGGCAACCATGGGCGTTTTGCTTTGACTTGCTCCGCCATCTCGAGACCGCTCATCCCCGGCATCTTGATGTCGGCGTATACGACATCGTATTTCTCCGCGTCGAGCTTGTTCAGCGCCTCCTGTGCATTGCTGGCGGTAATCACCGCGTAGCCCTTGCCGGAAAGAACCCGGTCGAAACTCTTGCCGACCACCGGGTCATCGTCAACTACCAGAACTTTGCGTAAGGCACTCATGACATGCTCCTTGTTTCAATAAGCGAAACTGCTGGTTTTCAAACTGGAAGCGGTACTCGAACCGATTCCTTCATCCTGTCCTGTTCGGTCTTTATGAAGGGCCCACCTTTTCTGCGTCATGGCGCCGTTTGCCACGTTGATGACCTCATCCGGACCAACCGGCTTGGCCAGGTAGTCGTATGCCCCCAGCCTGACCGCCTCCTTGGCGGTTTCTACGCTCGGGTAGCCGGTGATGATGACCACTTCAGTTTCCGGCCATCTGTGCTTGATCGTCTTGAGAACCGACATGCCGTCCATCCCTGGCATGCGCAGGTCGAGCAGCACTACATCCACCGGACGCCGCTCCATCACCTGTAGCGCTTCCTTCCCATCCCGGACCACTTCCACGTTGCAGTGAACGCTGGCCAGCGTCCGGATATGGCTAAGGCGCACGATCTCTTCATCGTCCACGACCAAGACTTTGGTTTTCTCGTCCATGTCATCACCCCGCATGCGTCGTTTCACCCTTAGCAACGCAACGTCCGTGCCAGAGATCAGTAAGGCAGCTAGTTATTACTTATTGTCAATCGCTTACGCTTTGAATTTAGCGTTATGAAGAGGAGTACTCGAAGTACAAGCGATCGCGTTTAGGTACATTTTCTTTGTACACATTGGCGGATCGAAAAGATATTGCCGTTTATTTTCAATTAGATAAAAAATTCCCGGCGAGTATTTTGTTTATGCACCCCAACAGGGGCGAAGACTTGCGCCAGGGAAGCGCAATTCAAGGCGCGGCGGGTGACCCTCAGATGTTCGAAGGATGCAGCGGTCGCGCGAGCGGCGCTTCCCCCTTTTCCGCGCTCCCGCTCAGGCATTAATCATACCGCTGTGCCGCAGCAGCGCATCCATCCTGGGCTCGCGCCCGCGGAATGCCTTGAACGACTCGAGCGCGGGCCGGCTGCCGCCCACCGCCAGGATCTCGTCGCGGAAGCGCTTGCCGCTGCGACTGTCGAGCACGCCGTTCTCCTCGAACAGGCCGTAGGCTTCGGCTGAAAGCACCTCGGCCCACTTGTAGTTGTAATAGCCCGCACCGTAGCCGCCCGCGAAGATGTGCGAAAATTGTTCTGGAAACGGTTGCATGCCGGCGGAAATGCTACCGCGACGTTGCCCACTTCAACACCAGTGCTCACGTCGAGTCCTTCGACGCGGCAAAAAAACTTCTAGTAATATCGTGTCTACCGCTTGCGCTTGGAGCGAGGGATCTTATGCTTGATATGCGTCTTCAGTTGATCAAGAGCTCTCCCTGCAAGCTCTACGTGATGGTTTGAGTTCGATTGTTCGCGAGCTCTTCCTCTAACCGCAATACCAATCTTGGTAAATAGCACATCTATCTTCTCGGCAGCCATGGTACTTGACCTCCCAGTCCACATGAATTCAAGCGTGATTACAACGGCATGATTGGTATGAACCGCTTCAAAAGCCTCGCATCCCATTCGGACGACGTCCATCCATTCGGTATAACGACGTTACGCATACACCCGTACAAATCGGATCGGCGAGGTCGCCGCCAAAAGAAGCCGTAGGGACCCCGCTTGCATTGTTCCGGTTTGTGCGGATGAATCGAGCATAGCTTGTCACTCGACATGAATACGCATTCGCCATGCTTATATCTTAGCCGGTACAGATCGTATTTCTTTCCATCGATTTGAAATTTTACCGCTACGCAGTAGCGAGCCAAGAAAACGTTGGGTGCAAGTGCCAAGTGCTTTGCAAGCTTGGGGACCTCAAAACCGAATACAAGCGCGCCGAAGTTCGCGTGAAATCCGGTGCAGCATTCGCCGCACTGCGTACACTCAAAGGTCTTGGGCTGATATTTCATGTCTATTAGGCACGTTTGAGCCGGTATTTGAACCAATATCTGCGTCCGGTGCGAGGGGGCGAAAATTCCCACATAAGAACCGACCCGATAGCGTTCAACTTGGGTGCCACAATTGCTTTCTCCTCGTCTTGTTTTCGCTCACCGCTGGAATCGATAATGTATACAGGTTCCAAAAGCTCAAACCGAAATCTTTGGGGTGCTGAATATGTCAGGTTTATCGATCTTACGGGGGCATTTGTGGGCACGCCGGCAAAGGTGCCTTCATCTGAAAACGCTTTGCGCTCGGTTCCCCGAGAAAAGACGTTTAACCGGTACGCAAATCGATCGCGAGGTGCAAGCTCGGGTGTAAGCCTAATTTCCCACCTGAATCCCTTGATTGTCAGCGATGCCAATCGGCTCAATACAGCGTCGTACAGCGTGTGATTTCCACCCGAAAGTCGGTATTGATGTTGGTTGGAAATTTGCTCGATGCGGCACTTAAATTGATTAGACCCTCCAAGATTAGAGAACCAAAACATGTCCTCCGATGGGAGATGAGCCAACGGATCATCTCCTATATTCTTGACGAAATATTCGGAGACTCCCTCGAAATCTCCTTCCTCGTTGACTCTCCAATCACACTTGATGTTCTCGTACTCGATGACATAGGGAGTCTGACGCCGCCGAAGCTTGAGCCAATCATCTAATAGAAAGCCGAACCAGGAGACAAAGTAAATCGCGAGAAGAGCTGCGAAAGCGCGAATTACCCAAGCGACATCCAACGAAAATAAGGCGCCGCCTGCTGTGACAACGGCGAAAAACATTGCTGTAACGTTAGATTTGACGACCTCTTTGACTAGGTTCAGTAAGCGTTTCATGGAAGATCAACTTGAGTCCCTAAACCGCGAGCTTCCAATAAGGCAGTTTGTAGCGGATCGGCACCACGAAATCTTTGAAACGCTTCCCATGCCGGCCTGGTTCCTGCGCGCTCGAAAATTTCCACTTTTAAGCGATGAATTTTCGGTCCGCCCATATTTAGTTCATCCTTGACATAGCGAAACGCATCCGATGAGAAAACCTCTGACCAAAGATATGAGTACATTCCAGCCGCATACGCGCCGGAGAAGACGTGATCCAAACGCTGCAAAGGTCTGTTGAATTCCGAATCCGATATGTTCGCAAGTACATGGAGAAGCTCACGAAATAGCATGTTCAGCTCATAAACGTCAATCTGCTCCATATGTAGGCGGAGATCGGTGAGAGCCATTGCTATCTCTTTGATAAGATCGAAGCCGGCGAGGAATTTGCGCGAAGCAATGATTCTTTGACACAAGACGTCTGAGGAGAGGACGACACGTTTTTCGGGAGCCATGCACAAACGTAGGGTACTCTGTTCCCAGCCGAAATTTTCCATGAATAGAGAGTGGAATTCGACGAAATCCCATTCGACGGCCGCAATGCCCGTACTGGTATTCTCATTCGATTGGGTAAGTATATGATGAAGTACATGACCGGTCTCATGGAATAGTGTCAGCACGTCATCATGGTTCAGGAGAGTTGGATTGTTGCCCACCGAGGGCGCGAAATTGCAGACAAGGGCAGCTAAGGGCGTACGCAATCGTCCTTCGCGAATCCGGCGGGTAAGCATCCCCTGAGACCACGCTCCGTCGAGCTTAGTCTCGCGCGCGTGGAGGTCGATATAGAACTGCCCAAGAAGTATTCCTTCGGAATTCTCGATGCGCAAGAACCGCACGTCTGGATGCCAGATTTCGGCTTCGTCTGGAATGATTTGGACACTGAATACAGCCTGCACGATGCGGAATAGTCCTTCTAGGACACTAGGTTGGGGAAAGTGCTGTTTGATTTCCTCCTCCGAAAACGCGTAGCGCTCCTGCCGCAGCTTTTCCGAGGCATAGGCTATGTCCCAAGACTCGAATCGGGCAAGACTGAGCTTGGCTAGGGCATAGTCCTCAAGTTCCGCGTAGTCTCGCTCGGCATAGGGCTTGACCTTAGCGGCCAAATCGTGAAGGAAGGCCGTTACTTCGGCCGGCGAGCGTGCCATCTTGGGTACCAGCGAAACCTCGGCGAAATTATGATACCCAAGGAGGGTGGCCGCCTCAGCGCGCAGCTTAAGGATGCGATCGATTAGCGGAGTGTTGTCCCACTCGAGGTTTACGAATTCCGAAGCACGGGTAACATTTGCGCGGTAGAAGGCCTCGCGCAAGCTCCGGTCATTGGCGTACTTAAGTACCGGTAGCAAGCAAGGTGCCTGCAGAGTCAGCTTCCAGCCACTCTGACCGTCGCGCTGTGCCGCCTCCATCGCCGCGTCCCTCACGTCCTGCGGCAGGCCGGAAAGACGCGTCTCGTCATTGACAAAGACAACAAAGGCGTTGGTGGCGTCGAGTAAGTTCTCCGAGAACTTCGCTGAAAGCGCAGAGATCTCCTGCTGAATTTCGCCAAAGCGCTGTTTCTGTTCGGGCGGCAGTTCCGCGCCGCCCAAGCGGAAATCGCGCAGTTCATTCTCGACGAACCTGCGTTGCGCGTTCGACAGCTGCGCAAACTCTGGTGCGGCCGCAAGCGTCTTGTATTTCTCGTAGACCGCAAGATTCTGCGCCAACTCGGTGTAGTACTGCGTTACTTTGGGCAGGTTGGCGTTGTACGCCTCACGAATCGCGGGGCTGTCGACAACGCTGAGCAAGTGCGCTACCAAGCCCCAGACACGCCCGAGCCGCTCGTTCGCGTCCTCCAGCGGCGCCACGAAATCCGCCCAAGTGGCCGATGTTCCCGGCCGCGTCAGGTCTTCGATCCGCGCGCGGTTTTCCGCGAGCAGCAACTCGACCGCGGGCATGATGTGCTCGGTCTTGATCGACGCAAAGCGGGGCAAGCCGGCGAAATCCAGCAAAGGGTTAAGTTCAGTCGTGGCCATCTTTGTGCTCGCGCTTGTTCATCTGTTCCGGACTCGCTTGCAGGAAGCGCACAGGCTCGGCCGGCAACGCAGTTCCGGTCAGCGCGCCGTCCCGCCGACCGACGCGCGCTCCCCTGCCTGTATAATATCAGGCCAGAATCATGTAACCCGCGATGAACGCGGCTTGTGCGGGGCGTGCAGCCGATGTTCCCCCGCTACCCGAGCGCTGGCACGCGCCGCCGCCGCAGCAAGCAAGGAGCCGCCATGTCAGCCGTTCCCGATACTCCCGCCGCCAACGATCCCGATTCCCTGGAGACGCAGGAATGGCTGGATGCGCTCGAAGCGGTATTGGAGCGTGAGGGTGCGGAACGCGCCCACTACCTGCTGGAGAAACTGATCGACAAGGCGCGCCGCTCGGGCGCCTACCTGCCCTACAAGGCGCAGACAGCCTACCTCAACACCATCCCGCCGCACCTGGAGGAGCGCTCGCCGGGCGATGCCGCGCTGGAGGACCGCATCCGCGCCTGCTGCCGCTGGAACGCGATGATCATGGTGGCCAGGGCGAATAAGGTCGAAGGCGATCTCGGCGGTCATATCGCCAGCTTCGCCTCGGTGGGCACGCTGTTCGGCATCGGCCAGAATCATTTCTGGCATGCTCCCAGCGCCGAACACGGGGGTGATCTGATCTATTTCCAGGGCCATTCCGCTCCGGGCGTCTACGCGCGCGCCTTGCTCGAAGGGCGCCTGACCCAGGAGCAACTGGTGAATTTTCGCCGCGACGTGGACGGCAAGGGCGTCACCTCCTATCCGCATCCCTGGCTGATGCCGGATTTCTGGCAGTTCCCCACCGTGTCGATGGGCCTCGGTCCGATCCAGGCGATCTACCAGGCGCGCTACCTCAAGTATCTGCATGCGCGCGGCCTGGCCGATACCGAGAAGCGCAAGGTGTGGGCGTTCCTCGGCGACGGCGAGACCGACGAGCCCGAATCGCTCGGCGCCATCTCCATGGCGGCGCGCGAAAAGCTCGACAACCTGGTGTTTGTCGTCAACTGCAACCTGCAGCGTCTGGACGGCCCGGTGCGCGGCAACGGCAAGATCATCCAGGAGTTGGAGGGCGATTTCCGCGGCGCCGACTGGAACGTGATCAAGCTGATCTGGGGTTCGTACTGGGACCCGCTGCTGGCGCACGACAAGGAAGGCATTTTGCTGCGCATCATGGAAGAGAGCGTCGACGGCGAGTATCAGAACTACAAGGCCAACGACGGCGCCTTCGTGCGCAAGCATTTCTTCGGCAAGCATCCGAAACTGCTGGAACTGGTGTCGCGCATGACCGACGACGACATCTGGCGCCTCAACCGCGGCGGTCACGATCCGCACAAGATCTATGCCGCCTACGCCGCGGCCATGAAACACAAGGGCCAGCCCACCGTGATTCTCGCCAAGACGGTCAAGGGTTTCGGCATGGGCAAGATCGGCGAGGGCAAGATGGCCACCCACCAGCAGAAAAAAATGGACACGGGGTCCATCCGCCAATTTCGCGACCGCTTCAACATCCCTATCCCGGACGACAGGCTGGAGGAGTTGCCGTTCTACGTTCCGCCGGCCGATTCGCCGGAGATGAAATACCTGCGCGAGCGCCGCCGGGCCTTGGGCGGCTACCTG
This sequence comes from Betaproteobacteria bacterium, assembly GCA_016234705.1. Classification (GTDB taxonomy): domain Bacteria; phylum Pseudomonadota; class Gammaproteobacteria; order Burkholderiales; family SG8-39; genus 2-12-FULL-64-23. The sequence continues at coordinate 33,490 of JACRAS010000225.1, forward strand.
CCGAGCCGCCGGCGCAAGGCCGACAAGGTACCCGAAGTACCGCCGCTGTCCGCGCTGGACGCGGTGCTGAAAGCCACCGAGCGCGAGATATCCACCACCATGGCTTTCGTGCGCATTCTCAACGCGCTCCTGCGCGACAAGAGCCTGGGCAAGCACATCGTGCCCATCGTTCCGGACGAGGCGCGCACTTTCGGCATGGAAGGCATGTTCCGCCAGCTCGGCATCTATTCCTCGGAGGGCCAGAAATACGTGCCGGTCGATCGCGACCAGGTGACCTACTACCGCGAGGACAAGGCCGGTCAGATTCTCGAGGAAGGCATCAACGAGGCGGGCGCGTTCTGTTCCTGGATCGCCGCCGCCACCTCCTACAGCACCACCAACGTGGTCAGCGTGCCCTTCTACATCTTCTACTCGATGTTCGGGCTGCAGCGCATCGGCGATCTAGCCTGGGCCGCGGGCGATCAGCGCGCTCGCGGCTTCCTCCTCGGCGGCACCGCCGGGCGCACCACCCTGAACGGCGAGGGCCTGCAGCACCAGGACGGACACTCGCACGTCCTCTCCTCGGTGATCCCGAACTGCGTCTCCTACGACCCGAGCTTCGGCTATGAACTGGCGCTGATCATCCATGACGGCTTGAGGCGCATGGTGAGCAAGCAGGAAGACGTGTTCTACTACATCACCGTGATGAACGAGAACTACCTGCACCCGGGCCTGCCGGAAGGTGCCGGGGAAGGGATACTCAAGGGGATGTATTTATTCCAGCCCGGCGCCAAGCACAAAGCCGGGAGGGGCGCGGACAAACCGCTCAGGGTGCAGTTGCTCGGTTCGGGTACCATATTGCGCGAAGTCATCGCCGCCGGCGCGTTGCTGGAAAAAGACTGGAACGTGAGCGCGGATATCTGGAGCTGCACCAGTTTCACCGAACTGTGCCGCGAGGGCCTCGCCTGCGAGCGCTGGAATCTGCTGCATCCCACCGAAGCGCCGCGCGAGTCCTGGGTCGAGAAAAATCTCAAGGGCAGTTCCGGTCCGGTCGTGGCTTCCAGCGACTATATCAAGACCTTCGCCGAACAGATCCGGTCCTTCATCCCCAAGGGGCGGCAGTATCGCGTGCTCGGCACCGACGGCTTCGGCCGCTCCGACACGCGCGAGAAATTGCGCGAATTCTTCGAGGTCGGCCGCCACTGGGTCGCGCTGGCCGCGCTGAAGGCGCTCGCGGATCAGGGCGACATCAAGGCGACGGTGGTGGCGGCGGCGATCAAGAAATACGGCATCGACCCGAACAAGCCCAATCCGGTTACGGTGTAAAAGGAACGACCATGTCCAGCATCACGGAAGTCAAGCTTCCCGACATCGGCGATTTCAAGGAGGTCGAGGTCATCGAGATCCTGGTCAAGCCGGGCGACGCGGTGGCCAAGGAAGATTCGCTGATCACGCTCGAGTCGGACAAGGCGACCATGGAAATTCCCTCGCCCGCCGCAGGCGTGGTGACAGAGCTGAGAGTCAAGCTGGGGGACAAGGTTGCCGAAGGCAGCATCATCCTGCTGCTGGAAGCAAGCGAAAGTGAAGCTCCCGCGGCGCAGCCGCCCAAGTCCGCGGAGATTTCCGCGCCATCCGTGCCGGCGCTTGAGCCTGCCGCGGCGAGCGCGTCCGCAGTTGAGCCGGCCGTCGCGCCGATACCGAGGCCCGCGCCGGTGCCGTTCGAGCCCATCGCCGAGGCGTGCGCGTTCAAGCCGCATGCCAGTCCTTCGGTGCGCAAATTCGCGCGCGACATCGGCGCCGATTTGACCAAGGTGCGGGGATCCGGCCCCAAGGGCCGCATCACCCAGAAAGATGTGCAGACCTTCGTCAAGGGCGTGATGATCGAGGCGCCGGCGCGAACGAGCGCCGCGGCCGCGCCAGGCGGCGTCCCTTTCAATCTGCCGGAATGGCCGCAGGTGGATTTCGCCAAGTTCGGCCCGGTCGAATCAAAGCCGCTGTCGCGCATCAAGAAGCTCTCCGGCGCGAACCTGCACCGCAACTGGATTTCCATACCGCATGTGACCCAGTTCGACGAGGCCGACATTACCGAACTCGAGGCTTTCCGCAAGGAAAGCGGCGCGGCGAGCGAAAAACAAGGGTTCAAGCTGACCATGCTCGCCTTCCTGATCAAGGCCTGCGTCACCGCCTTGCGCCAGTACCCGGAGTTCAATGCCTCGCTCGAGCGCGGCGGCGAGAACCTGGTGCTGAAAAAATATTTCCACATCGGCGTGGCGGTGGACACGCCCGACGGCCTAGTGGTGCCGGTGATACGCGATGCCGACAGAAAGGGCGTGTACGAGCTCGCGCGCGAGCTGGCGGAAGTGTCCAAACTCGCGCGCGCGAGGAAGCTCAAGCCGGGCGACATGCAGGGCGGAACCTTCAGCATCTCCAGCCTGGGCGGCATCGGCGGCACGGCCTTCACGCCTATTATCAACGCCCCCGAAGTAGCCATTCTCGGCGTGTCCAGAGCGGCGATGCGCCCGGTGTGGGTTGGCGGAAAAGGCGAGGCCGGCCAGTTCACGCCGCGGCTGATGCTGCCGCTGTCGCTATCCTACGATCACCGCGTCATCGACGGCGCCGCCGCCGCGCGCTTCACTTCCTATCTCGCGTCGGTGCTGTCCGACATCCGCCGCTCATTGCTCTGATGCGCCGGCCGCAAATCGAGTTCGACCAGAGTTCGGCCCTGCCCTACGAAGTGCACACTATCAAACTGAAACGGGGAATTGAATGAACGACACGGTCGAGATCAGGGTCCCGGACATCGGCGACTTTAAGGATATCGATGTCATCGAGGTGCTGGTCAAGCCGGGCGATGCGGTGGAGAAGGAGACTTCGCTGATCACGGTGGAATCGGACAAGGCCACGATGGAAATCCCGTCGCCTGCCGCCGGCGTGGTGAAGGAGCTGAAGCTCAAAATCGGCGACAAGGTGTCCGAGGGCTCGCTGATCATGCTGCTCGAGGTGGGCGCGGGCGCGAGCGCGCCCGCGCCAGCCGCGGCGGCAATCCCTTCCGGCCCATCTTTGTCAAAAGACGCTGCCGCGGCCGCGGGGATGGCGCCAACGTCCGTTGCGGCAGCAGCCGGCGCCGACCTGCACGCCGAAGTAGTGGTGCTGGGCGCCGGCCCCGGCGGCTATACCGCCGCCTTTCGCGCTGCCGACTTGGGCAAGAGCGTCGTGTTGATCGAACGCTATGCGACGCTCGGCGGCGTCTGTCTCAACGCCGGCTGCATTCCGTCCAAGGCGCTGCTGCATGCGGCCAAGGTGGTGACGGAGGCTGAGGAAATGTCCCGCTCCGGAATCGAATTCGGCAAGCCGAAGATCGATGTCGACAAGCTGCGCAGTTGGAAGGACGCGGTCGTAGGCCGGCTGACCAAGGGTCTGGCCGCCCTGGCCAAGCAGCGCAAAGTGACTACGTTGCAAGGCGTGGGGAAATTCGAGTCGCCCAACCGGATCGCGGTCGATACGCCCGCGGGCGTAAAGCGCGTTTCGTTCGACGCCTGCATCATTGCCGCGGGCTCCCGCGTGGCCGGGATTCCGGGGTTTCCCTATGAGGACGCGCGGCTGATGGACTCGACCGCGGCGCTCGCGCTGGCCGATATCCCGCGGCGCCTGCTGGTGATCGGGGGCGGCATCATCGGCCTGGAATTGGCCTGCGTCTACGACGCGCTCGGCGCCAAAGTCACGGTGGTGGAACTGGCCGACGGGCTGATTCCGGGCGCCGACCGCGATCTCATCCGAGTGCTCGCCAAGCGCATCGAGAAGCGCTACGAGGCGATCTATTTGAATGCCAAGGTGGCGAAGCTGGAACCCAGGCCCGAGGGCCTGCTCGCCACCTTCGAGGGCGAGGTGAAGCCGCAGCAGCAACTGTTCAACCGCGTGCTGCTGGCGGTGGGGCGCAGTCCCAACGGCGGCGACATCGGCGCCGAGCGTGCCGGCGTCGCCGTCGACGAGCGCGGTTATATTCCCGTCGACAAACAGCAGCGCACCAACGTGCCGCACATCTTTGCCATCGGCGACGTCTGCGGCGAGCCGATGCTTGCGCACAAGGCCACGCACGAGGCCAAGGTGGCGGCCGAGACCATCGCCGGGCACAAGGTAGCCTTCGACGCCCTGACCATTCCCTCGGTCGCCTACACCGACCCCGAAATCGCCTGGATGGGGCTGACCGAGAGCGAAGCGAAGCAACAAGGCATAGCCTACGACAAGGCGAGTTTCCCCTGGGCCGCAAGCGGCAGGGCGCTTTCGATCGGCCGCGAAGAGGGGTTGACCAAGCTGCTCTACGACAAGGCCAGCAAGCGGCTGCTCGGCGCCGGCATCGTCGGCGTGAACGCCGGCGAGTTGATCGCCGAGCTGGTGCTGGCGCTGGAGATGGGGGCCGACATGGAGGATATCGGCCTTACCATCCATCCGCATCCAACGCTGTCGGAGACGCCCTTCTTTGCCGCCGAAATGGCGCTGGGCAGCATCACCGACTTGTACACGCCCAGGAAATCGTAAAACGGATTCGGATACTACGATGACGCAGGATGAACTGAAACAGGCAGTCGCGAAAGAGGCGATCAAGTACGTGGTCGAGGACGCCATCGTCGGCGTCGGCAGCGGTTCGACCGCGAATTTTTTCATCGACGAGCTGGCGAAAATAAAGAACAGGATCGATGGCGCGGTGGCGAGTTCGCAGAAGACCGCCGATCGGCTGAAGTCCCACGGCATCCGCGTGGTCGACTTGAACAGCGTGGGCGAGCTGCCGGTCTACATCGACGGCGCGGACGAAATCACCGAGGGCCTCGCCATGATCAAGGGCGGAGGCGGCGCGCTCACGCGCGAGAAAATCGTCGCCGCGGTGGCGAAGCAGTTTGTGTGCATCGCCGATGAATCGAAGCTGGTCGGGATGCTGGGAAAATTTCCGCTGCCGGTGGAGGTGATCCCCATGGCGCGCTCCCATGTGGGGCGCGAACTGGTCAAGTTAGGCGGACAGCCGGCCTTGCGCCAGGGCTACACCACCGACAACGGCAATCTCATTCTCGACGTCTGGAACCTCGACATTCTCAAGCCGCTGGAGCTGGAGGCCGCAATCAACAACATCGCCGGCGTGGTCACCAACGGCTTGTTTGCCCAACGCGGCGCTGACGTGCTGCTACTGGGCACGGCGGCCGGGGTCAGGACGATCAGGAGAAAATAGTTCAGCGATGCCGGGTGTGAAACTATGTACGGCGTCTAAGTACCGCCGCATGCAAGGAGCGGACTTGCGCGCTGCGCGCGCCCACCGTGTTTTCTGTACGGATGAAAAGCACATCCGTACAGAACATACGGTTATTGTTAACAACAAGGACAGTGCGGTGGTTTTATACAACGTCGCGGCTTTGCAAGAGCAGGTGGGTGCGATTCAAGTCGCCAAGCATATGAAGCGCTGGCAGTAACCAAACTGTCACAATCCCGTGTTAACCTGCCCAGTTGATGGGGGTCCTGGAAATGCCGGAACATATTTCGAAGCAGTTCGACGCGGAACTGGAAGCGGTGCGCTCGCGCGTGTTGCAGATGGGCGGCCTGGTCGAGGAACAGATCGTCAAGGCCGTGGATGCGCTTGCGAGCGGCGATATGGCGGTACTCGACGGCGTGATCGAGGACGATCACCGGGTCAACGCGATGGAAGTCGGATTGGACGAGAGCTGCAGCCAGATCATCGCGCGGCGCCAGCCGGCGGCCAGCGACCTGCGCCTGATCATGGCCATCATCAAGACCATCACCGACCTCGAGCGCATCGGCGACGAGGCCGAGAAAATCGCGCGCATGGCCAAGCTGATCCACGGTGCCGAACGAGCGCACTTGCCGCGGCTGGAGTTGAAGCACGCGGCGAGCCTCGCATTGTCCATGCTGCGCAAAGCGCTCGACGCCTTCGCCCGGCTCGACGTCAATGCCGCGTTGCAGGTGGTGAAGCAGGACCGCGGGGTGGACGACGAATTCCGTTCCATCCTGCGCCAGCTCATCACCTTCATGATGGAAGACCCGCGCACCATCACCCCCTGCCTGGAGTTCTTGTTCGTCGCCAAGGCCATCGAACGCATCGGCGATCACGCGAAGAACATGGCCGAGTACGTGGTCTACATGGTCGAGGGCCGCGATGTGCGTCACACGCGGGAAGAGTCGCACATCGAAGGGCTGTGACGGGCGGATGCGGCGGGGTGGCGCCGGCCTGAATCCGGGCTGCTGAAATCTACTTGCGTGGCGGCACGTAGCCCGCCGCCACGTCGGCGCCGCCGCCGAAGAAGTGCTTCTCCAGTTGTTCGGCCAGATACTTTCTCGCCGCGCTGTCCGCCAGGTTGAGGCGGTTCTCGTTGATCAGCATGGTCTGGTGCTTGATCCACTGCTGCCAGGCTTCCTTGGACACGTTCTCCCATAGTCGCCTGCCCAAATCCCCCGGGTAGGGCGGGAAATCCAGGCCCTCGGCATCGCGGCCGAGATTGATGCATGTCACCATTATTGCCATTGCTGCAACTCCCGTCGATGCGTGGCGCCATTTTATCTTATTCAGACTTGCCCGATGATCCGACGGCAGCGCGCCTGGTCAGGTTGCCGGGCGCGTGAGTTCGCCGGTTTGATAATCCCTGATCGCCTGCTCGATTTCCTCGCGCGTGTTCATCACGAAAGGCCGAGGCTGCGCCGCAGCTCGACGCCGGCGCCGTCGGAGGCGGCGACCGATTCGATGATCCGCTGCAGCGCGCGCGTGGTTTTGCCGCCACTCATGACGTTCCCCTTTGGACGATGGGCCGGGACGGATCGGCGATCCACTCGCTCCATGATCCGGCATACAGCTTGCCGCCGGGCCCGTCGGCGATTTCCAGGACGAGCAGCTTATGACAAACCGTGACCCCGGACATGACATTTTGCGACAGAAAGACAATCTTGCGGTAGAGTTTCGCCGGACCCGAAACAGAAACCGGGTGGCTTAGCGCCGAGCAGATACGAAAACCACCGAGGCAACATTATGATAGACGATATTCCCGAGCAAGAGCGCGCCGGCCGGCTTCACGCCGGCGGACTGGCCGAGTCCGCGGTACGCGCTTTTCTGCACGACTGGCAAGCGGTGCGCGGCGCAGAAGCCGCCGGCGTCAGCGCGGCATCGTTGCCGCAGGCTTCCACGCAGTTGGGGCAGGTGTGCCGAGAGGGCCGCGCGCTGCTCGAGCGCCTGCCGGTGAAATCCAAGCGCAGCGCGAAGGAAAAGGCCGCGGGCCACGCATTGGTGCACTTGCTCGCCGAAGCCACCTGGCGTTTTTTTCGCGCGTATCGACGGCCGATCTACGACGCCCTGACCGTCGGGCGCACGCGCGCCTTGCGCGTCGAGGAGTTGGCCTGGGCCGGCGCCGATCTGCTCCCCGGCATTTTGCCGACCCAGGCCGAACTGGCGCAGGAAAGCCTGAGCCTGCAGATGGACAAGGACGGGCTCGAGATCCACCAGGGACTGTTTTTCGGCCAGTTGTTGAGCGACCGGGAAATCGGGCTGCATCTGTGCACGGCGATGCTCCTGCCCAAGGCCGCGGCGCTGGCGCGGCTGGAGGAGTTCCGGCGCGAAGGCAGGCTCGATCTGGGCGCCGTGCGCGTGGAGGCGAAGGGCGACGCCGGTTATCTGTATTTTCACCATCCGCGCACCCTCAACGCGGAGGACGACGATACGCTTGCCCCGCAGGAGACCGCTTGCGACCTGATCCTGCTGCATCCGGGCCTGCGCATGGGCGTGCTGCGCGGCGACCCGATCGAGCATCCGAAGCACAAAGGCAGGCGCATCTTCTCGAGCGGAATCAACCTGACGCGGATCTACCAGGGCAAGCAAAGCTATCTCTTCTACCTCAGCCGCGACATGGGGCTGCTGAACAAGATGTTCCGCGGACTCGCCGCGGTGAATCACGCCGGCACGCTGGAGATACGCCCGGAAGAGCCCGAGCAGACGCTGGAGAAGCCGTGGCTCGCGGTGGTCGACAGCTTCGCCATCGGCGGCGGATGCCAGATTTTATTGGTGATGGATTACGTGATCGCGGAATCAGGCGCCTATTTCAATCTGCCGGCGCGCAAGGAGGGCATCATTCCGGGTTGCGCCAACCTGCGCCTGCCCCGTTTCATGGGCGAGCGCCTGGCGCGTCAGGCCATCATGTTCGACAAGACCTTCCACGTCGACGACGCCGAGGCGCGCACTCTGGTGAACGAAGTTTGTCCGCGCGAGCGGCTGGATGCGGCGGTGGAGGCGTGCGTGGCGAATGCCGTCGGCTCGGGCATGGTCAGCGCCGGCGCAAACCGCAAGGCGATCCGGATTCAGACCGAGCCGCTGGATACCTTCCGCGCCTACATGGCGGCCTATGCCTATGAGCAGGGCTTTTGCCACTTGAGCGAACAGCTCGTGCATAACCTGGAGCGCCACTGGAACGCCAAGGAACGCAAGCTCTGAGCGCGACGTTGCCGTATATCAACCGAACTAAGGAGGGAGAATTTCCATGAGACCGATCATCACCGTTTTCGCAGTTATGGCACTTGCCGGCTGCGGCGTCGAAACCGCGAGCACCGCCGCAACTGCAGCCGCCGTGAAGAAGCAGGAAATCGAGCAAGGCAAAAAAACCATGGAGCAGGTGCAGCAGGATATCGGAAAAGCGATGGAGCAAACGCAGCGGAGCGCCGAGCGGGCCGACGCCGCCGCCGCAAAATAACGGCGCACCGATGCGCGGCACGGCCCCGGCGTTTCGCACGAATCCCGGCCGCCGGCACCTGCGGAAACTTTGATGTAGCACAAATTCATGGAGCGTGGCCGCTGCTAATATAGGCCAATCATTCCATTTCAGGATATTGCCATGAGCCTCCCCACGCAAATACTTCCCGCTCACCACAAGCATTGCGACGATCTATTCGTCGCCGCCGAGGAATCCGTCCAGCGCGGCGACTGGGTGGCGGCCGCGAGCGCGTTCGCCCGCTTTCACGGCCAGATGACGGCGCATTTCGAAGCCGAGGAGGGAGTGCTGTTCCCCGCGTTCGAGGGTGCCACCGGCATGAGCGACGGCCCGACCCAGATGATGCGCTATGAGCATGAACAGATGCGCTCTTTGTTGTCGCAACTCGCGGCCGCCTGCGAGGCCTGTGACGGCGAAGCCTACGCCGGCGCCGCCGAGACCTTGCTGATGCTGATGCAGCAGCACAACATGAAAGAAGAGAACATCCTCTATCCGATGTGCGATCAGGCGCTCGGAGCCGAGGCGGAACGTCTCGGCGCAAAACTGGACGTAATGCTCGAGAAAGGGCATGCCTGAGCCGCGCCTGATCGACGGCCGCGGCATGGAGCCGCCGGAGCCGCTGGAATTGGCTGTGGCCGAACTCGGCACGCTGGCGCCCGGCGAGGAACTGGTGATGCTGTTGAATTGCGAGCCGCTGCCGCTGTACGCGATTCTTGACCGGAGCGGTTACCGCTACCGCTCCGAGCGTCGCGCCGACGGCAGCAACGAGGTTCACATTCAAAAAGCCTGACCAGCCAGATTAATGCAACCCACCCTGTCGTTCGAACAGGCGCCGCCGATATCGGTGCCCTACCGGTTTTTCCTGACGGCGCCGCTGTTCGGCGCCGTGGCCGGGCTGATCCTCGCCTGGCTCGGACCTGCGGCGCTCGAATCGCGCTGGTCGCCCGGCGCCTTGGCGATGACCCATCTTATCGTGGTCGACTTCATGCTGCAGGCGATGTGCGGTTCGCTGCTGCAATTCGTGGCCGTGGTGGCCGGCGCCAACATCTGGCGGCCGCGCCTGGTCGCGGCTGTGGTGCACCCGCTGATCACGGCGGGCGCGGTGTTCCTCGCGACGGCCTTTCTGTTCGAGCAGCAGTTGCTGTTCCTGCTCGCCGCGCTGACGTTTGCCATGGCCCTGGGCCTGTTCCTGACGGTCATGGCGATAGCGTTGCTGCGCACGCCGGCGCGCGGCATGTCCATCTACGTGCTGCGCCTGGCGGTGCTGGGCCTGCTGGTGACGGTCGTGCTCGGCGTGACCCTCGCCACCACCCTCGGATTGCAGGAGGAGCTGCAATCGGTCTGGTCCCTGCTCACGCTGATCAATGTCCATGTCGGCTGGGGCCTGGGCGGCTGGGCCTTGATGCTGGTGATCGGCGTGTCTTTTCTGGTGGTACCGATGTTTCAACTCACGCCGGCCTATCCGGTGTGGCTGACGCGTCTCGTGCCGGCAGGCTTGTTCCTGGTGCTGTGCCTGTGGTCGCTGCAACTCCTGCCCGGCACGGGCGAGGCGCAGCCATGGCAGCCCGTCGTGGTGCTGGCGGGAATGCTGCTGGCGGGACTCTACGCCGCCGCCACCCTCTGGCTGCAATCGCGCCGGCGGCGGCGCCAGGCCGATGTCACCTTTGTCTTCTGGCGCGGCGCCATGCTGGCGCTGCTCGGCCTAGCTGCTTCCTCGCTGCTGTTCGAAGCGCTGCCGCAGATCGGCGGCCACGCGCGCGCGCCGCTCTGGCTGGGCGTGCTCGCCCTGCCCGGCGTGTTCCTCTCGGTGATCATGGGCATGCTCTACAAGATCATGCCCTTCCTCAACTGGCTGCACCTGCAGCGGCAGGGTGGAACCGCGCTGCCGCCGCCCAACATGAAGCAGATGATTCCGGAACGCGCGATGCGCGGACAGATGCGGCTGCATTTCGCCGCCCTGGTACTGCTGCTCGCGGCAGTCCTGTGGCCCGCACTGGCGCTGCCGGCCGGCCTGGCGTTTGCCGCCTCCTGCCTCTGGCTGGAATGGAACCTGATCGGCGCCGCGCGCGTGTATGTGCGCTTCAGGGATCGGATTCGCGCCGCTGCCGCCGGCCCGGCATCGTCAGCCCAACCCTAGAAAACGATCACCTGCCTCAGCGCCTCGCCGTTGGCCGGACGGTCGAAGCCGAGATTGATCCCGTCGAGCCCGATTCGATGCGTCACCAGGCGGCCGCCCGGCAGCCGGACGCGCCGGATGTTTTGTCTATAGCCGGTCGCGCTCCTCGGGCTCGCGGTCGGCGACGCGCGCAAGCGCGCGCTTGAAGCGCGCGCTGCTCCCGCGCGCTGCCCGCTTCTCCAGGTATTCACCTGCCAGCAGCGCGGACATCTTCTCCGCCACCGCCGTGGCGATGAACTGGTTGATCGAGATGTTCTCCTTCTTCGCCAGTTCCCGTGCCCGCTTATGCAGGGATTCCGGCAGACGCAGACTGATGGTGCTCATTTGATCTCTCCAATTTTCTGCAAGAACTCTTTCGGCGTAAATACCTTGATGCCAAATGTCTCTGTTCCGGCGAAATCGCGCTGGTTGTAGGTGATGATGAATTCGCTTTCCGATTCCACTGCCAGCTCCAGCACCAGATCATCGTTGGGGTCTTTCAGGAACGGCCGCCACAGGAAGAAGATTTCGCGTCGCCGCGCCACCTGGCAGACGTAGTCGAGGATGTCGTCGATTGTCCTTGCGTCCAGGCCGAGGGCGCGCGCCTGTCGCCTGGCGAGCGCCTCGTATTCGAGCACCAACGGCACGGATACGCTGATGTCGAATGCGTTTCCGCCCAGCATCGACAACAGCTTGAACGAGGCGCCGCGACGCGAGCGCAGGGCCGAAATGAAGACATTGGTGTCGATGACGATCCGGGATTTTAGCACATTGGTATTGTACGTGATACCAGCTTTCCGCGGGGTGAGTGAAATGATGCCAATTCGGAATTCGCAAGGGGTTCGGCCAATTCTGCCCGGGGGACGCCCGGGTTCTAGGATGACCGCTTGAAACAACTATCGAAAAGCGGTCTGCATCCGATTTTGCTCTCCTCTCGCGATGCCCATGCTTGCCGCTTCGTCGCGCCACTTGGCGACCGCGGTTCGCACTTCAGTGACGATGGCATCTGCATCCGCGGCGCCAAGGCCATAGCCGGACGCCGCTCTCAGCGCGACGTCGACGTCGCAGCTCGTGTTTACCTCGTCAATGGCAATCGAAAGTTCGCCGCGCTCAGTGTTCGGATTCATATCGTAGGCAGGCGATAACACGAGCCCGTTTGCCTCGATGAAGAACCCGTGGTTGCGCAGATGATCGTCCGTGTTGGATACGCAGATGTTGAATACCACCCGGCGAAACAATTGCGCGCAGTCGGATCGGGTGTTGGCGCCGCGTGTCTGGAGGAGTTCGACCAGCTCCAGATAGCTCGCTCCCGGCTCGCCGTCCTTGCGTTGCAGCATGGTCATGGCGGATACGAATGCTTTTCTCACGCCCGATCGAGTTCGATCGAAGCGTCTGCTGACGTAGGTATGTCCCTCATCCTCAGGGACAGTCGGCGCCGCCGATCTTGTAAGCAGCATCTTATCGCTATAAACTGTGGTTTTATACAGGTCCGAAGACAGCCAGTCACGATGACCCTGCAGGACCATGCCGAAATGCTCCAGTGAAAATCCATCCATCCCACCTCGACGGCCTCAACCCGGCGCAGCATGCTGCCGTCACCTTCGGTATCACGGGTGCGGACGACGCGCGCAGCGAAGGTACACGTAGGGCGCCGCCGCTCCTCATCATCGCCGGCGCCGGCACGGGCAAGACGAAAACCCTGGCAACCCGCGTCGCCCATTTGATCCTGAACGGCGCCGATCCGCGCCGCCTGCTGCTGCTCACCTTCGCGCGGCGCATGGCGAGCGAGATGCTGCGCCGGGTGGAACACATTTGCGCGCAGGCGCTCGATCAGCGCATGCCACTTGCGGCGCAAGCGGTGGAGTGGTCGGGCACGTTTCACGCGGTCGGCGCGAAGCTGTTGCGTCTGTACGCCGGCAGCATCGGCCTCGACCCGGCATTCTCGATTCTCGATCGCGGCGATTCCGCGGACCTGATGGACATCGCGCGCGACGAACTGCGCTTGTCGGAGACGAAAGGCCGGTTCCCGAAAAAGGCAACCTGCCTGGCAATTTATTCCAACGTTGTCAACGGCCAGTTGCCCCTGCACGACGCGATTGCGCGGTTTTTTCCCTGGTACGGCGAATGGGAGGAAGAACTGAAACGCCTGTTTGCCGCCTACGTCGAAATGAAACAGGCGCAGGTCGTGCTCGACTACGACGATCTCCTGCTTTACTGGTCGAAGATGATGGCGGTCGCGGAAATCGCGCAGTTGGTGGCAGCGCGCTTCGATCATGTGCTGGTCGACGAATATCAGGACACCAATGCCCTGCAGGCGGCCATCCTCCTCGGGCTGAAGCCGGACGGCACGGGCCTCACCGTGGTCGGCGACGACGCGCAATCGATTTATTCCTTCCGTTCGGCGCGCATCGAAAATATCCTGGAATTTCCCGCGCTGTTCAGTCCGGCGGCCGAAGTCATCACGCTGGAGCAGAACTACCGCTCCACCCAGCCCATCCTCGCGGCGTGCAACCGCGTCATCGGCCATGCGGCCGAGCGTTTTACCAAGAATCTCCATTCCGACCGCGTCGGCGGCGGCCGGCCGCTGCTTGCGCTGGTCGCGGACGAAACCGCCCAGGTCGATTTCGTGGTCGAGCGCGTCCTCGCCAACCGCGAGGCCGGCATGGAACTGCGCCAGCAGGCCGTGCTGTTCCGCGCTTCGCAGCACTCGGCGCCGCTGGAAATCGAACTGTTCCGCCGCGGCGTTCCCTACCTCAAGTTCGGCGGGTTGAAGTTTCTCGAGGCAGGGCATGTCAAGGACTTGCTCGCGCTGCTGCGCTGGGTGGAGAACCCGCGCGACCGCAGCGCCGGCTTTCGCGTGCTGAAACTGATCCCGGGCATCGGCCCGGCGTCGGCGCGGCGCGCGCTAGACGGCGGCGA
>JACRAS010000226.1 GCA_016234705.1 Betaproteobacteria bacterium
GAACCCGCGCTCGGCGCCCGGTCGCGCAAAAGCCCCGAGAAAACCGTCCTTGAGCACCGGCAATTCGATGCGGTCCTGCGGACGTTTCGGCCCCGCGACGCTGGGAACGACCGTCGCGAGGTCGAATTCCACGACCTGCGAATAATCTATCGCGCCCGTTTGCGGAATGCCCCACAGCCCTTGGGCCCGGTAGTAATTCTCGTAGAGCCGGCAGTGCGCCTCGGATCGGCCCGTCGCCCGAAGGTAGTTCACGCATTCCGCGTCGATGGGGAAGAATCCCATCGTCGCCCCGTACTCGGGCGCCATGTTGGCGATGGTCGCGCGGTCGGGCACGGCGAGACTCGCGGCGCCCTCGCCGAAAAACTCGACGAACTTGCCCACCACCTTGGCTTTCCTGAGCATTTCGGTGACGCTGAGCACCAAGTCGGTGGCGGTGACGCCGCCGCGCAGCTTGCCTTTCAGTTGCACGCCGACCACGTCCGGCGTGAGGAAGTAGACCGGCTGGCCGAGCATGCCGGCCTCGGCTTCGATTCCACCCACGCCCCAGCCGACCACGCCGATGCCGTTGATCATGGTGGTGTGGCTGTCGGTGCCGACCAGGGTGTCCGGATAGTACACGCCGTCCTTCTGGTGCACGCCGCGCGCCAGGTACTCGAGGTTGACCTGGTGCACGATGCCGACGCCGGGGGGCACGACCTTGAACGTGTCGAAGGCCTGCATGCCCCATTTCATGAACTGGTAGCGCTCCCGGTTGCGCTGGAATTCGAGCTTCATGTTCAGCTCGAGCGCACTCTTGTTGCCGTAGTGGTCGATCTGCACCGAGTGGTCCACCACCAAGTCCACCGGCACCAGCGGTTCGATCAGCTTCGGGTTCTTGCCCATCTTGCGGGCGACGCCGCGCATCGCCGCGAGGTCCGCGAGCAGCGGCACGCCGGTAAAATCCTGCAGCACGATGCGCGCCAGCACGAACGGGATCTCGTTCGCGCGCGCCGCGTTGGGCTTCCAGCCGGCAAGCTGCCTGACGTGTTCCTCGGTGACTTTCTTGCCGTCGCAATTCCGCAGCACCGATTCGAGCACGATGCGGATCGAGACCGGCAGGCGCGAGATCTTGCCCAGGCCGGCCTTTTCCAGGGCGGGCAGGGAATAGAACTTGCCGGTTTTGCCGGAGGCGAGTTTGAAGTCTTTAAACGTGTTGTGCAGATTGTGTGGCATTGCCCTCTCCAAAAAATCGATTATACGTGGCGACTCAAATCGCGCCTGCGGTTGTTGCAGCGTCGCGATGCTTTGCGCGGCCGGCGTCCCGTCCGCGCGGATCGCCGATTGCGCGCGGATGAAAAGCATATCCGCGCGCAATCGGCGATCTTGGATAACCCCCCCACACCTTGTTTGGCGTTAACAATAACCGTGTTTTCCGTGCGGATGCGCTTTTCATCCGCGCGGAAAATACGGTTGGCGCGCGGAGCGCGCAATGTCCGCCAATCAACATTGGCGGACATCGGCGGATATCTCGAGATGTAGCGCTAGAGCTTGTACAACCCCCCCGTTGCAAATTAAATTACAAACATATCGACAAACTCGTTCACCGGCGTCGCCTCCAGCCGCTTTGCGTCCTGGCACAACGCCAGGATCGCGTCGCGCTGCTTCGCCGGAAAGCGGCGCGCAAGGTTGGTCTTGAATTTCTCCACCAGCAGGGGGATGCCGTCTTTGCGCCGGCGTGCGTGGCCGATGGGAAACTCGACCACGACTTCCTTCAGCTCTTTCCCGTCCTTGAATTCGAGGGTGAGGGCGTTGGCAATGGAGCGTTTGTTCGGGTCGTGGTAGTCCCTGGTGAATTGCTTGTCCTCGACGCACTCGATCTTGGCACGCAGCGCATCGATGCGCGGATCCGCGGCGATTTTGTCCTCGTAATCTTCGGCGGTGAGGCGGCCGAAGATCAGCGGCACGGCGACCATGTACTGGATGCAGTGGTCGCGGTCAGCCGGATTGCTCAACGGACCCTTCTTGTCGATGATGCGGATGCAGGCCTCGTGCGTGCGTATCGTGATCTTTTTCACGTCCCCGGCGGTTTTGCCGAGCTTGTTCAGTTCCTGGTGCAGCGTCATCGCCGCCTCGACTGCCGTCTGTGAATGGAATTCTGCTGGAAACGAGATCTTGAACAGCACGTTTTCCATCACGTAGCTGCCGTAGGGGCGCTGGAACTTGAAGGCGTTGCCGTTGAACAGTACGTCGTAGAAGCCCCAGGTCTTGGCGGTCAGCACCGACGGATAACCCATCTCGCCGGTCTTCGCCATGAGGGCCAGGCGTACGGCGCGGCTGGTCGCGTCGCCTGCCGCCCAGGACTTGCGCGAACCGGTGTTCGGGGCATGGCGATAGGTGCGCAGGCTCTGCCCGTCGACCCAGGCAAGAGATACGGCGCTGATGATTTCCTCGCGGCTCAAGCCGAGCATCTGCGCGACGACTGCGGTCGACGCGACCTTCACCAGCACGACGTGATCGAGTCCGACTTTATTGAACGAATTCTCCAGCGCGATGCATCCCTGAATCTCGTGCGCCTTGATCATGCCGGTCAGCACGTCCTTCATCGGGAGCGGTTTGTTGCCGGCGGCGACGGCGTTGCGCGACAGCCAGTCGGCGGTGGCAAGAATTCCGCCCAGGTTGTCCGACGGGTGGCCCCACTCTGCGGCAAGCCAGGTGTCGTTGAAATCGAGCCAACGAATCATGCAGCCGATGTTGAACGCCGCCTGCACCGGGTCGAGCTGGAACTGCGTGCCGGGGACCTTGGCGCCGTTGGGAACAACGGTGCCGGGAACAATGGGTCCCATGAGCTTGGTGCAAGCCGGGTAGGAGAGCGCCTCCAGGCCGCAGCCCAGGGTATCGATCAGGCAGTTGCGCGCGGTGTCGTACGCTACCTTGCTCTTGATCCGGTAGCGGGTGACATAGTCGACGA
>JACRAS010000223.1 GCA_016234705.1 Betaproteobacteria bacterium
GCGGCGCGCGAGTTCGCCCATCTCGATCTCGCGGTACTGGGGCAGCGAGCAGACCGGGACCACGCCCGCCTTGAAGCAGGCAAACAGCGCGATCGCGGTCTCGATGACCGTACCCATCTGGAACAGCGCCCGGTCGCCGGGCGCGAGCCCCAGCCCGAGCAGCGCCGCGCCGAGCCGTTCGCTCGCCGCGTCGAACTCCGCGTAGCTCAGGCGCCGCTCTTGCGAAATCAGCGCCCATTTGTTCGGCAGTTCCCGCGCCATCGATCGCAGCACTTCGCCCGCGGTCGATTCGACCCACGCTCCCGCCGCCCGGTAGCGCGCGGAGTCTGCGGGGCTCAGGTAGGTAACGCCTTCGATTGGGAATCTGGTGTCGGCCATGGTGCAGCTCCTTCGATTGTTAAACGCCCAAATAGCGCCGGTGGATCTCCGGCTTCGCGCGCAGATCCGAGGCGGCGCCCTGGTACACCACCTCGCCCTTCACCAGGATCAGGTTGCGGTCGGTGGCGGCGTTCACCGCGGCGAAGTTCTTGTCCACGATGACGGCGGCAATGCCCGACTCGCGGATGCGGCGCAGGATCTGCCAGATCTCGCGCGCGATCTTGGGCGCCAGGCCCTCGGTGGCCTCGTCCAGGATCAGCAGATCGGGGTTGGTCATCAGCGCGCGGCCGATGGTGAGCATCTGCTGCTCACCGCCCGAGAGCTGTCCGCCCATGTGAGCGATGCGCTCGGCGAGTCGCGGAAATGTGGCCAGCGCACGCTCGAGGTCCCAGTCGCGCCGCCCGTCCGCGCCCTCGCGCGCGGCCATGACGAGGTTCTCGCGCACCGTCAGGTTCGGGAAAATCCCGCGGTTTTCCGGAACGTAGGCGATGCCCATGCACGCGATGCGGTGGGTCGGCGCGTGGGTGACCGGCACGCCTTTTACCTTCACTTCGCCGGAGCGCGCGCGCACCAGCCCGAGCAGCGTCTTCAGCAGCGTGGTCTTGCCCATGCCGTTGCGGCCCATCAGGCCGACCGACTCGCCGCGGCCGATCGCAATATCCACGCTGTGCAGGATGTGGCTCGCGCCGTAGTACGCGTGAAGCCCGCGCGCCTCGACGAGGAAATCAGCCATCGCGGACCTCCTCGCCGAGGTAGGCTTCCTGCACTGCCGGATTGGCGCGGATCTCGCCCGGCGCGCCGCTTGCGAGCACCTGACCGTTCACCATCACGGTGAGCGTGTCGGCGAGCGCGAACACCGCGTCCATGTCGTGCTCGACCAGCAGCATCGCGTGTCCGGGCCGGAGCTTCTTCAGCAGCTCGACCATGCTTGCCGATTCCTCGGCGCCCATGCCGGCGAGCGGCTCGTCGAGCAGCAGCACCCTCGGGCCGGTGGCGAGCGTCATCGCGATCTCGAGCTGGCGCTGCTCGCCGTGCGAAAGCGCCGATGCCAGCGTAGCCGCGCGCGACCCCATGCCGACGGCGGCAAGCGCCCGCTCGGCGGCGTGGTTCACTTCGGTGTACGCAAGCGCGCGGCGCACGAAGCGCATCGATCTCGGCATGCGCGACTGCGCAGCTAGGCGGCAATTTTCGAACGCGGTGAAGCCGAGAAAAACATTGGTTTTCTGATAGCTCCGACCGACGCCCAGCTGCGACACGCGATTGGCGGGCAAGCCAGTGATGTCGGCGCCGAAAAGCGAAATCCGGCCGGAGGACGGGGCCAGATCCCCTGAGAGCATGTTGATCAGCGTGGTCTTGCCCGCTCCGTTGGGTCCGATCACCGCGTGCAGGCAGCCGACGCCCGCCTCGATCGACACATCGCTCACCGCAACGAGCCCGCCGAAATTGCGCGACAGGCCTTCGGTCGCGAGCCCCGCTTCAGTCATGACCGCCTCCGGGCTTGCCGCGGCGGCCGAACAAGCTCGCGAGGCCGTTGGGGAACAACAGCACCACCAGCACGATGAACAGGCCTAGCACCAGTTGCCAGTGCTTGGTCCAGTCCTGCAGCAGCAGCTCGAGCAGCTTCAGCGAGGCCGCGCCGAGGATCGGCCCGGCCGGCGTGCCCATGCCGCCGAAGACCACCATGATCAGCGCTTGCGCGGACATGTGCCAGGACAGCAGTTCCGGGTTCACCAGCCCGTCGAGCGCTGCGAAGAGGTAACCCGCCAGGCCGGCGAGCATGCCGGCGATGACGAACGCGACCAGCTTGTAGCGGAAGGTAGCGAATCCCAGCGATCTCATGCGCTGCTCGTTGGCCTTGATTCCCACCAGCACATGGCCGAACGGCGAGGCGAGCAGGGTACGCAGCAGGAAGTACACGCCCACCAGTGCGACGAGGATCACGTAATAGAATACCGCGAGCTTGTCCAGGCTGACCGGTTGCCAGCCGAAGAACGACAGCACCGGTTTCACATAGATGTACTTGCCGTCGGAGCCGCCGAGGTACTCCGAGTCGTGCACCACGTAATACGCCATCTGCGCGAAGGCGAGCGTAACCATGATGAAATACATGCCGCTGGTGCGCAGCACGAAAAAGCCTACGACCAGCGCCGCCAGCGCGCACACGCCGAGCGCCGCGGCGAGCAAAATCCACAGGCTCGCGCCCTGGACCTCCGGCGTGAGCAGCATCAGCGTGTAGCCTGCCAAGCCGAAGTACATGGCGTGGCCGAGGCTCACCAGCCCGCCGTAGCCGATCAGCAGGTCGAGGCTCATCGCGAAGATCGCCATCACCATGATCTTGGCGAGGAACTGCATGTAGAACTTCTCGTCGGCGCCGAAGATCGGAAACATCGCCAGGCCGGCAAGTCCGATCACCAGCACCAGGGAAAGCGAGCGCGGCTGCGAGTCGTGCATCGCCATCGTCACGCCCGCTTGAACAGGCCCTCGGGCCGCCACAGCAGCACCGCGGCCATGAGGAGGTAGGCGGTCATGCCGGCGATCTGCGGCACCAGCACCTTGCAGAAGGTGTCGGCGATGCCGATCAACAGCGCCGCCACCAGCGCCCCGCGCACCGAGCCGATGCCGCCGATCACCACTACCACGAAGGACACGATCAGCACCTGGTTGCCCATGCCCGGGAACACCGAGGAAATCGGCGAACCGAGCATGCCGGCAAAAGCGGCGAGCGCGATGCCGAGCGCGAATACGAGGCGATACAGCAAGCCGATGTTGATGCCCAGAGCCTGCACCATTTCGCGGTTGGAGGCGCCGGCTCGGATTATCATGCCCAGGCGCGTGTGCTGGATCAGGAAATACATTCCGGCCGCCAGCAGCAGGCAGATCCCCGACATCGCCAGGCGGTACACCTGGTAGGACAAGGTTTCGGTGAGCGGGATGGAGAAGCTGAGGAAATCGGGCACCTGCACGCCATGCACGTCGTCGCCCCAGATGAGGCTGCGCGCCTCCTCGAAGATCAGGATCAGGCCGTAGGTGAGCAGCACCTGGTAGAGGTGGTCGCGGTGGTATAGCCGCTGGATGAGCAACCACTCGAGCGCCAGGCCGACCAACACCGACAGCACCACGCCGAGCGCGAGCGCGAGCCAGAAATTGCCGATGGCCGCGGTGAGCGAAAACGCGAGGTAGGCGCCGATCATGTAGAAACTGCCGTGGGCGAGATTGATGATCCCCATGATGCCGAAGATCAGCGTCAGGCCGCTCGCCACGAGGAACAGCAGCAGCCCGTACTGAACGCTGTTCAGCAGGTGGATGAGAAAGATTGCGGGATCCACTACGCCATGCGCCAAAAAAACAGCCGGGATCTCGCGGCCGCTGGTTGACTCTCGGTAGCTCGACCGGCTTAGGCCATGTTGCAGCCGCGCGCCGGGTCGGCGAGCGCCTTCCAGGCGATCGACACGAACTTGTTCTGCTCGCCGACGACCTGGCGCAGGTAGATGTCCTGCACCGGGTTGTGCGCCTTGGAAAGGGTGAACTTGCCGCGCGGGCTGTCGATCGTCGCCTTCTCGATCGCCGCGATGATCTGTTTTTGCGCCTTGATGTCGCCTTTCACCGCGCTCAAGCCCACGTCGAGCATCTGCGCCGCGTCGTAACCTCCCAACGCGTACACGTCGGGCTGCAGCTTGTAGGCCTTGGCGTAAGCCAGGCGGAACGCCTTGTCGCGCGGGAACGTTAACCCGTCGGCGTAGTGCATCGTGGTGAAGATGCCCTGCGCCGAGGAACCCTGCGCCTGCAGCGTGCCTTCGGTGAGGGCGTCGCCGTACAGCGGGATTTTTCCCTTCAGACCCGCCGCGTCGTAATCCTTGACGAATTTCACCGCGCCGCCGCCGGCGAAGAAGCAGGCCACCGCGTCCGGCTTCGCAGCCGCGATTTCGGTGAGCAGCGCCTGAAACTCGACGTTCGGGAACGGCAGCCACAGTTCCTTGACGATCTTGCCGCCGAGCTTTTCGTAGCCCTCCTTGAACGAGGCAAACCTCTCCTCGCCCGCGGCGTACTTCCAACTGATCCAGACTGCGGTCTTGTGTCCCTTCTCCCACATCACCTTGCCCAGCGGATGGATCATCTGCCAGTTGGAGAACGAGCTGCGGAAGATGTTGGGCGCGCACAGCGCGCCGGTGGCCGCCCCTACGCCCGCGTTCGGAATGATGGTGAGCGTGCCGCTTTCGCGCACCACCTTGAGGACGCCCATCTGCACGCCCGAGTGCACGGTGCCGACCAGCACATCGACCTTGTCGCGATTGACCAGACGGCCGGCGTTATCGGCCGCCTTGGCCGGCTCGGACTCGTCGTCGAGCACCACGTACTCGAGCTCGCGACCGCCGAGCTTGCCGCCTTTTTCGGCGACGTAGAGGCGGAAGGCGTTATCGATCGAGATCCCGGTCGGGCCGAAGGTGCCGCTGTAAGGCAGCATCAGGCCGATCTTCAGTTTCGCCGGCTGCGCGATCACAAAAGGCGCGTGCAGCGCGCCCGCTGCGGCGAGCCCGGCAGTGCCGCCGACGCCCTTCAGCAGGCGGCGGCGCGAAATCGAGAATTGTGCTTGATCCATGGCTTGCTTCTCCTTTTCCTGTGGTTAACTGCTTTGCATGGCTTCGACCTTCTGTCGGGTTGCTTCGCTCATGCGACGACTGCGGCAATTTATGGAAATGCTCTTTACTCCGTATTTTGCGACAAAACAGTCCTTACGCGGTATTTTTTTTGAGCGCCCGCTCGAAAGCCTTCACCCCCTCGGGCGGCACCGGCGCGCCGCATTCGTAGCAGGCGTTATTCCGGTGGTCGAACGGCGGCAGCCGTACTCCTCGCAGGCGCGCTTCAGATCCTCGAACCAGGGGTGTGCCGCCGCTTGAACTAGGGCTGGACGTCGCCGGCGATGTGTTTCTCGGCCTCGACGATGGTGACCTCGTGGCCCCGGGCCGGGAAGTTTGGGTGGCCGCTCGGGCTCCGTGCGACAGGGCTGCTATGGAATCTTCCCCTCGGCGCGCAGTTTTGCGGCGATGTCCTCGCGCAGGGACTTCTTGCTGATCTTGCCCACGCTGGTGAGCGGAAACGTTTCGACCAGTTCCAGGCGCTCGGGGAGCTTGAACCGGGCGATTTTCGCCGCATCGAGGAACGCGCGCAGCGCCTCGAGGTCCAGCGATTGGCCGGGTCGCGGGATGACGCAGGCGCAGATCTTTTCGCCGAGGGCCGGGTCGGGCATCGCGATGACCGCTACGTTCTGCACCGAGGGATGGCCGACGATCAGGTTCTCCAGTTCTTCGGCCGCGATCTTCTCGCCGCCACGATTGATGAGGTCCTTCACCCGGCCTTCGACCGAGATGTTTCCCGAGGGCGTCAGGCACACCACGTCACCGGTGCGGTAAAAGCCGTCGGGCGTGAAGGCGAGCGCATTGTGCTCGGGCGCCTTGTAGTAGCCGCGGATCGTGTACGGGCCGCGGGTGAGCAGCTCGCCGCGCTCACCGGGCGCAACCGGCTTGCCATCCCAGCCGACCACGAGGATTTCGTCGTCGGGCGACAACGGCCGCCCTTGTGTGTTGAACAGCACCTCTTCGGGGTCGTCGAGCCGCGTGTAGCAGACGAATCCCTCGGCCATGCCGAACACCTGCTGCACCGTGGCGCCGAGCAGCGGCTTCACCCGCCGCGCCACCTCCGCGTTGAGCCTCGATCCGCCCACCTGCAGCACCTTGAGCGAGGAGAGGTCGTATTTCCCGCGCAGCGGCGAATCGAGCCACTGGATCGTGACCGCTGGTACTTGGCCGGTCATGGTGACGCGCTCGCGCTCGACCACCGGGAACGCGGCCTCGGGGCTGGGGCTCGACGCCAGGACCACCTTCCCGCCCGCTGAGAACGTTCCGAGCGACCCCGGCGCGACCAAGGGGAAATTGTGCGAAATCGGCAGCGCGATCAGATAGACCGTATCCGCATTCACGCCGCATACCGCTGGGGCGGACTCGAAATTGTAGATGTAATCGTCGTGCGTACGCGCGATCAGCTTGGGCAGACCCGTGGTTCCGCCGGAAAGCAGGAACAAAGCCACGTCGGACGCTTTCGGCCGGTAGCGCGACAACACATCGGCCGCATTGGCCGGCGCGCGTCGAGCCATTGCCTCGATCGAAACAGTTCCGGGAGGCACGTCCGGCCCTACGACCAGGATGTGTTTGAGGGTCGGCGTCGTCGGCGCGATGGAACGCACCATGCCGACGTAATCGAAGCCGCGAAAGGCGAGCGGCGAGCAGTAGGCAACCGCCTCCGAGAACTCGATCAGGTGGCGGATCTCGGTCTCGCGGTGCGCGGGCAAGGCCATCACCGGCAACGCGCCGATCTTGAACAGCGCAAACGCGACGTAAAAGAACTCCGGCACGTTGTGAAGCTGCATCACCACCCGGTCGCGCGGAGCAATGCCGAGCGCGGCGAGCGAAACCGCGACGTTGTCGGCGCGCTCGCGCAACTCGCGGTAGCTGATGCGCACGTCGCCCGAGACCACCGCGATGCGCTCGCCGTAGCGCGTGGCCCAATCATCCAGCGACTCGCCGAACGTTTTACCTTTCCAGTAGCCCTTGCGGCGGTAGGCTTCGGCAAATTCCGGCGGCCAAGCGACGAACCCTTCCAGCGGCGCGGCGCTGTTCAGGGGGTGGTGTCTAGAATCCGGTCGAAGTTTGCGCATGCTCGTTTCGCTCAATATCGCTTCCCGGCTCGGTTTTTCGAGCTTGTAATATGCGCGGTCAGTGCAGGAACCGCCGCCAGCGGAGACGGAGATATAGCGTAAAAATAAGTATAGCGCAACTTTACCATAGCCGCGGGCGCGGAATCTGGAGGACGCCAGGGACTACTGTTTCGGTGGCCGCTTTCTTGCGGCGATGGGCGTGCTGATGTCCGCGAGCAAGAGCGGACGAACGAAGCGCGCCGTGCGCGAGAAGGATGGTTTCCGCTTCCAACTTCGCTCGGCCGGTGCGAGCACCACAGCACCGTTTACGCGCACCGCCCTTGGAGCGGGATCTGCGCGGCGCGCCGCATTCGAAGGAACTGCGCGACTTGACGGCCGACGTTCTCGAGCTGGATCTCGGCGGACGAATCAAGACAATCACCGGCCTCATCAAACAGCTGCATGGTGCTGTTCAGCATGGCACCGAGCGGCGTCGGCCAGCCGCGCAAGGAATGCGCGATCGAACGCATGGCAGCGAGCGTTTGTCCCGCACCTTGCCAGCCTGCCGCAACAGCGATCAACCCAATCGGGCAACCATCGAAGTACACGCGCTCGTCCGCGCTCAGGTCTTCCGCATAGTCCAGCGCGTTCTTGACCAAGCCCGACACCGACCCGTGATAGGACGGCGAGGCGATGATCAGGCCGTCGCAACGTCGCAGCAAATCGATCAATTGCATGGCCTCGGGCGAACGTTCGGCAGTCTCGGGTGAATACATGGGCAAGCGCAGCGCCTGTCCGGCCAGGAGGGCGGTCTCCGCGCCTTCTGCCTTCGCCGCGCGCAGGCTCAGCCGAAGCGCCTGTTCGGTGGACGAGCCGGGCCGCGTGGTTCCGCCGATACCGATAACGAGCGGGGCCGCGTGCGCTGCATCCCGATTCACCATAGGCGCATCGACGCGCGCCGGTTGAGCGCCGCGTGATTCAGTGCGAACCGATGAACTCATAGGCCCTCGCCCTGACGGACATCGCACACCTGGACCGAAATTCGACCCACGAGACAAACGCGCGGCGCCGGCTCATAGAATTGCTTGAAATACACCGCGCATCGCAGGCAGCGTCCCACGGCAAGAAGACGATCGTCTCGTCCTTGGCGTATCCGCGGACGGTGAAAGCACCTCGTGCCGCGCCACGCGGCGCGATCGGTGTCCTCGTTGCGCGATGGGCAACGCGAGGCCGCCTGCGATTGACGATTACTTGACTATCCATTATTTGACTATCCATTTGACAGCGACACCCCAGCTTCCTATTATAGACAACACCAATTCATTAGGTCCCTAATAATCATACACGCATAAAGCACGCGGCAAGATCATTCCGCATGGCGACCGCATTAGTGCAGTGCACGAACGCCGTTGCGGTCCGAGGAGAGGGCAAATGACGGTGTTGTTGAGCGGCTATGTGAGCGAGGTCCGGGGGTGTAAGATTGCACTCAAGCGCGGCGGCACCGGCCCCTCGCTGCTGTACTTGCATGGCGCCGGCGGCGCGGCGGCGGTGCAGCCCTTCATGCAGGACTTGGCGCGCGATTTCTTCGGCGAGAACGCGGGCGTGTAGACCGATGGCGACAATCGAGCTGAAGGGCAAAGGCGCAATCGTCACCGGCGCCGCCTCGGGAATCGGCCTCGGTATCGCTCGTGCGCTGGCGCAGGCGGGGGCGAACGTGGTGCTGGCCGACATCCAGGAGGAAACGCTGAACAACGCCCGGAACGAGATCGCAGCTCTCGGCGCGCAGGCGTTCGCGCTGCGGCTCGACGTCTCGGACGGCGACGCGGTACGCGCCGCTGCGGCGCAGGCCGAAAAACTGCTCGGCAAGGTACACCTCGTGTTCAACAACGCGGGGGTCGAGCTGAGCGGCATGCCGCTCGAGGGATACGAGGGCCGGGAGTGGGACTGGATTATCGGCGTGAACGTGTACGGCGTGCTGCATGGCATTCGGCACTTCCTGCCTTTGATCAGGAAGCACGGCGAAGGCGGCCATGTCGTCAATACTGCATCGGTCGCGGGTTTCTGGGTCAACCCCGACATCCGATTCGGGCCCTACTCGATGACCAAGTACGCGGTCGTCGCGCTGTCCGAAGCGCTGGAGCAGGATCTCAAGGACAGCGGCATCGGCGTGTCGGTGCTTTGCCCGGGTCCCGTCAGGAGCCGCCTCTACGAATCGACCGTGAACCGACCCTTGCGTTTCGGAGGAGCTTACCGGCGCGCCGGGAGCGAACGCTTGCGCGACTCATTGGCTAGCGGCATGGAGCCTGACGAAGTCGGGGCGCGCGTGTTGCGTGGTATCCGGGAGCGCGAGTTATATATATTTACGCACAAACAGACGAAGGAGTGGCTTGCCGTCCGCTTCCGCAGGATCCTGGATGCGTTCGACCGCGTTGTCTAGCGCAGGCGGCGCTCGCCGAGCAACTGCCGATCATCAGCCCGACCGCCTGGTCGCCGGAGCTGTTGACTGCCGCCGGATACCGTCCTACCATCCAACGAGACGGCAAGCCCGAGTCTGAGTCGCACAGTCAAGGAGGCAGCGTGTTCATTCGCAATGCTTGGTACGTCGGGGCATGGGATCATGAGGTGGGCCGGGTGATGCGTCGGCGCATCCTCCTCGGGGAGCCCGTCGCGTTCTTCCGCCGCGAAGACGGCGTGCCGGTCGCGCTCGAGGACCGCTGCTGCCACCGCCAGGCGCCGCTGTCGCTCGGCAAGCTCGTCGGCAACACCGTCGAATGCCCCTACCACGGGCTGCAGTTCGACGCGACCGGCGCCTGCGTCAAGGTGCCGAGCCAAGACCGCGTTCCGGCCTCGGCGAGAGTGAAATCCTACCCGGTGGTGGAGCGCAATCACTGGATCTGGATCTGGATGGGCGATCCGGCGAAGGCCGATCCGGCCCTGATCGAGGACTTCCACTGGATGGACGACCCGCATTGGGGTTTCGGCGGATCGAGCCTGCATGTCGACGCGAACTACCTGCTGCTGGTCGAGAACCTGCTTGACACGACGCATCTGCCTTTCCTGCATCCCGAATCGCTCGGCACCGGCGCTTTCGCGCGCTCGGAGTTCGAGGTGACGCGCGAGGGCGACCGCATCAAGGTGACGCGCTGGCTCATGGACCAGCCGCCGGCGCCGTTCCACCAGCGCATGGGCGACTTCGCCGACGGCGTCAACGTCGACCGCTGGCAGATCGCGCAGTTCGCGCCCCCGTCCTTCGTCAAGCTCGACGTCGGCTCGGCGATCGCCGGAACCGGCGCGCGCCAGGGCGACCGCAGCAAGGGCATGAACATGTTCAATCTGAACGCGATCACGCCCGAGACCGAAAAAACGGCCCATTACTTCTGGGCACAGGCCTACAACTTCAAGCTCGACCAGCGCTGGATCTCGGACCTGGTGCGCCAGCAGGTGAACGCCGCGTTCCTGCAGGACATGACGATGCTCACGGCACAGCAGCAGAACATGGACCTCGGCCCGAGCCCGGTGGTCAACCTCGGGCAGGACAAGGCCTGGGTCGCGATGCGCCAGATCGTCGCGCGCCTCGTTGCCGAGGAGCAGCAGACCGCTCCCCGGAGCGTCGCGGCGGCATAGGGCGCGATCGCGGGCTGAAGGCGCGGTGTACGCGGGATCGCCGGCGCGCGAGGCGCGCAACCAGCTAGGTCCGTGCCTGCCGTAGTTGAGGTTTTTTCGCTTTCAGGCCATCTTACAGCCGCGCGCGGGATCGGCCAGCGCCTTCCACGCCACCTTCACGAACTTGTTCTGAGTGCCCACCGCTTCGCGCAGGTAGATATCCTGGATCGGGTTATGCGCCTTGGACATGGTGAACTTGCCGCGCGGGCTGTCGATGGTGGCGCCTTCGATCGCCTTGGCGATGGTCATGGTGGCGCGGGCGTCGCCCTTGACCGTTTTCAGGCCGATATCGAGCAACTGCGCCGCGTCGTAGCCATGCATCGAGTTCACGTCGGGCTGCTGTTTGTAGGTCTTGGCGAAGTTGAGCCTGAATTCCTTGTTCTTCGGGAAGTCCAGATCGTCGGCGTAGTGCAGCGTCGTCAGGATGCCCTGCGCCGAAGAGCCTTGCGCTTGCAGGAAGCCGTCGGTGAGGAAGTCGCTGTAGAGCGGGATCTTCGCCTTCAGGCCCGCCGCCTCGTAGTCCTTGGTGAACTTTATCGCGCCGCCGCCGGCGAAAAAGCACGCCACCGCGTCGGGCTTGGCCGCGGCGATCTCGGTGAGCAGCGCCTGGAACTCGACGTTGGGAAACGGCAGCCACAGCTCCCTCACGATCTTGCCGCCGAGCTTCTCGTAGCCCTCCTTGAACGAGGCGAAC
>JACRAS010000224.1 GCA_016234705.1 Betaproteobacteria bacterium
CGCCATGTGGATGACCGCGACCAACAAGTCCTACGACTTCGCCTATACGCGCGACCACACCGGCACCAAGGGCCGCTTCCACCACGTCACCTATGCGCTCGACAGCCGCGAGGACGTGCTGCGCGCCGCCGACGTGTTTCTCGAAAACGGCGTGTTCATCGAGACCGGGCCGCACAAGCATGCCATCCAGCAGACGTTCTTCCTCTATGTCTACGAGCCGGGCGGCAACCGAGTGGAGGTCGCCTGCGCCGGCGCGCGGCTGGTGCTGGCGCCTGACTGGAAGCCGATCCGCTGGAGCGAAGCCGAGCGCAAGAAGGGGCAGGCCTGGGGGTTGCAGACGATTCCCTCGTTCCACACCCACGGCACCCCGCCGGTGGAACATAAGTAGGCACGCTCCGTACATATGTTACAAAGCATTGATATATATAGTCTTCGTAATATCCGACCGAGTTATACGCAAATTGCGGAATGCGTATAACTTTATTTGACGCTTGCCTCAGGTTGCGTTATACGCAACTTGCAACATGCGTATAACGTAACGTGAGGCCGCAATGCCCCCACCGCAGCTAGTGACTCAAACGACGTACGCGGAGTTGGTGGACCGCTGTGCATCTGCGGCATTTGGAGCGTCCTTTCCACAAAATGGCGTTTTCATTCCGAAGACAATTAAAGGCCGCCGGTATTGGTATTTTCAATCGCCTTCTAGCGAAGGCCGCACGCAAAAGTACGTCGGCCCGGAAACACCTGAGTTGTTGAAGCAAATTGACCAACATAAAAATGCGCGCGATGACGAGCGCGAACGACGAGCATTGGTTTCTACAATTGTGCGGTCGCTTGGCCTACCGCGGCCTAATCCCCAAATTGCAAACGTTACTGCCGCTTTGGCCAAAGCAGGAGTATTCAGGCTGCGCGCAGTCCTTGTGGGGACCGTTGCCTATCAAACTTATTCGGCGATGCTGGGAATTAAACTTCCTGTATCTATCCAGCAGACTGGCGACGTCGACATAGCCCAATTCGCTAATGTTTCTGCCGCAGTCGGGGACAGGACATCTCCAATCCTAGATATTCTCAAAGAGGTGGACAAAACGTTTGCCCCTGTCCCGACAATTCACAAAGGTCACGTCACCAGCTATGCGGCCAAAGGCGGCTTGCGCGTCGATTTCCTCACACCGAATGAAGGCCGCGACACCGACAAACCACAACCTCTCCAAGCGCTACAAACAGACGCTCAGCCGCTCAGATACCTAAATTTTCTCATTTACGAACCCGAACCAGCCGTCGTTTTGCACGATGCCGGAATTTATGTGACCGTTCCGGCTCCGCATCGATACGCCGTTCACAAGCTGATTATTTCTCGGCTTCGCTCCGAGGGAGTCCCCAAACGTGACAAGGACATCCAACAAGTTGAAGCTCTGCTTGAATTTCTCTGGCAAAAACGCCCGTATGAATTGAAATCGGCGTGGGAGGAAGCCTACGGAAAAGGCAAAGAATGGCGCAGACACCTAATCGAAGGTATGAGTGAACTAACGCCGCGCGTCCGCGATGGAGTTTTAAAGGTAATCGATCGTCGCCGCGATTTTATCCCAGGGCTTGATTTGACCTTTAACAATACACCTCCGCGTTATGACTTCGACCGTCATGTCATTACATTTGCCGGGAATAGCATGGGCGGATCGGTTCAGTGCGAGATCACTAGTGAAGCCCTTAATGATCTCGTTCGTGAGCATGGCCGGGATCAAAAACGTCAAATCGAAATATTTATTGAAAACCGGTCGGCAATCGAAAAACTGGCTCGCACTAAATACTTGTCATTCCCAATCGAAGAGCCGGGCAGCGTACTGATAAAATAATGGATATTGAAAAGCGTCCGAAAAAGTAGTCCGTTTCGCGGAATTGACAGGCATTTTTCTAGAGACCGGTGATGCCATCCTCGACCATCCCCACCACGAAACTGCCCTCGGGCGCGACAATACCGATCTTCGGCCTCGGCACCTGGCGCATGGGCGAGAGCGCGCGCCAGCGTGCCGACGAGGTGGCGGCGCTGCGGCACGGGCTTTCGCTCGGTGTGACGCTGATCGACACGGCCGAGATGTATGGCGACGGCGAGGCCGAGCGGATCGTGGCCGACGCGGTCGGGGCGCGCCGCGACGAGGTGTTCATCGTCAGCAAGGTGCTGCCGGAGAATTCCAGCCGTCGCGGCACGATTGCCGCCTGCGAGCGCAGCCTGAAACGGCTGAAGACCGACCGTATCGATCTTTATCTGCTGCACTGGCGCGGCTCGCCGCCGCTCGGCGATACGCTGGCGGCGTTCGACGAACTGATGAAAGCCGGCAAGATCCTCGCCTGGGGCGTAAGCAATTTCGACCTCGGCGAGATGGAAGATGTGGCGCGCCTGAGCAACGGCTGCGCCACCAACCAAGTGCTCTACAACCTCAGCCGCCGCGGCATCGAGTTCGACCTGATGCCGTGGTGCCGCAAGCGCGGCATTCCGATCATGGCCTATTCGCCGATCGAGCAGGGCCGCATCCTCGACCGCGCGGTACTGCGCGAGGTAGGCGCGCGGCATCGTGCGACACCGGCGCAAGTAGCGCTCGCCTGGTTGACGCGGCAGGCTGGCGTCATCACCATCCCCAAGGCCGGCAGCAAGGCGCACGTCGAGGAAGACCTCGCCGCGCTCGACCTGAAACTGAGCAAGAACGATCTCGCCACGCTCGATCGCGCCTTTCCGCCGCCGAAAGAGCCGCAACCGTTGGACATGCTGTGACCACCAGCTCGCAGGACGCGCGCTTGAAACGCCTTTAGTATCCGCCGGAGAAGCAGGACCTCTTCCATGCCCCGCCGCAATACCCCGCGCGTCTCTTTCATCGGTTTCGGCGAGGCCGGTCAGGCGATCGCCTCCGGCTTGCGCGAGGAAGGCATCGAGCGCATTGCCGCCTGGGATATCCTGTTCCCCGTCGCCGAGGGCGCGCGGCTGAAGGCGGCAGGCGATAAATTCGGCGTGCGGCTGGCAAGCTCGGCCGCGGATGCCGTGCGCGAAACCGACCTGATCGTATCGGCGGTGACGGCGGCGTCGAGCTTGCAGGCCGCGCAGTCGGTCGCCGGCCATCTCGTCGGTAATCCGTATTATCTCGACATCAATTCGGTGTCGCCCGGCCGCAAGCAAGCGACCGCCAAACTGCTCGACGGACGAGCGCGCTATGTCGACGTGGCGGTGATCGCGCCGATCCATCCCGCCCGCCACAAGACGCCGCTGCTGATCGCCGGCCCGCAAGCGGAGGAAATCTCGCCGCTGTTGCGCGAGCTGGCGATGCAGCTAACGGTGGTCGGCGCCACCACCGGCCAGGCCGCCGCCATCAAGATGATCCGCAGCGTGATGATCAAGGGCATCGAGGCGCTCACGCTCGAATGCTTCCTCGCCGCCGCCCGCGCCGGCGTGCTGGAGGAAGTCACGGCGTCGCTGAAGAACAATTACCCCTCGCTCGATTGGAGCAAGATCGCCGACTACAATATCGAGCGCATGGCAAGCCACGGCGAGCGGCGCGCCGCCGAGATGGAAGAGTCCGCCGCCACCTTGCGCGAGCTCGGTCTCGACCCGCTGATGGTGGAGGCGACCGTCGCCCGCCAGCGCGAAATGGGAACACTCGGCAAACAAGAGAAAGTGCGCGCGACGCTGAAAGACGGCCGCGCCGCCATGCTCGACGCCATCAGCGCCGCCGCCAAGGATCGGCACTAACTCATTCTGGATAATAACAGACGGGCCGCTGTTTGCAGCGGCCCGTCGCCATTTTGCAACTTGTACGACGCGCGCGTTATTTCTTGCGCGGCGGAATCTGGAGGAGCTCCGCCAGTTGTTCCTTGGTCAGCGGCTTGTCGAGGAATTTCAGCTTGACCGCGTCGGCATTGGCGCCGTCGAGATCCTTGAACTCATCGCTCTGCAAGGCCTCCTTCGGCTGAAACTTTTCCATCGACTCCTTGAGCAACTCGACCGGTCGCTTGATCTTCACCGAATACATCTCGACCGCTTTCGGATCGGAATACATCCAGTCGACCCCCTCGCGATAAGCCGCCATGAAGCGCACGATGGCATCATGTTTGGTCTTCAGCGAGTTGAGGTTGACGATCAGCGTGCGTACGGTCTGCCCCTTCAATGAAGGCACGTCGCTGCCGCGAGCGATAATGCGGATCTTGCCGTCTTTGATCTCCTGCAGTCCGAATGGCGGCGCCGCCCAGCCGATATCGACCTGGCCGGACATCACCGCGGTCAGCGTTCCCGGCGGGCCGCCGGTGGCGGTCGGCTTACCCTTGGCGCCGAGCTCGCTGATGAATGCGACGACGATGTTGTTCGAACTCGAACCGCTGGTCGAATAGGCGATGGTGGTTTCGGGCGTGGCGTCCTTCAGGCTTTTGATCGGTGAATCCGCTTTCACGTACCAGTACAGATCGCCGGTGCCGGTGAACATCGGCGCCAGAATACGGATCGGCGCGCCCTTGGAGAAAGCGCGCATGGCGCCGGCAACGCCGACGCCGCCGCCAATATCGGCCGAACCCGAGATCACCGCCTGGATAGTTTCGCCGGCGCCCTGCGTGCCGACAACTTCCAACAACAGGCCGTGCTTCTTGAAGATGCCGGCTTCCTGGCCGAGCGTCGGGGACTGGTTTTCCCAATTGTTGATCTGCCCCATGGCGACCTTGAGCTGGTCCTCGGCCGCGGCCGGCTGTGCGGCGAGCGCAAGCAGACCGAGCGCGCCGACGATTGCCTTCAGCGTCTTCATGCGAATCCTCCCTTATTTTCTATTCGTTCGAATGCGCCCCCCGATGGACGGTATTCAACACCGAGACCGCCCATCGGGGAAGCCCATTCGTCAACGGCGACGGCGTTTGGCTGCACGTTTCGGTTTGGCCGGGGTGCGCGCCGGTTTAGCAGGCTTACTCGCAGGCTTGGCGACGGCGCCGCCGGCCTTCGCCACCCGCATCGACCAGTATTCCCACGAGCGCGTC
>JACRAS010000229.1 GCA_016234705.1 Betaproteobacteria bacterium
CTGCAAATCTTCACGTACTGGACCGGCTTGGCCTTTACGGGAAGATCGGCGGCCTGCGCCCCAGTCATCGCAACGAGACCCGCCGCGGTGCCCAGGAGAAGGCTTTTCACCATCTTCATCTTGAACCTCCAAACATTGTTTAATCTTGAGAGGGTTCCGTATCCGCCCAGTGCGACCGCACCGAAGGAACTTCCCCTTGCTCCCCGCTTCCTGAAAAACCTTTCGCATCGAACATCGATACGATCAGTCCAAACAGACAGCACGACACGGGGATGCCCCCCTCCGTCGCACCTCAGACATTAGCGAATGAGCCCTACCGTGCAACGAAGAAGCACCCTTCCCACAGGCCTTTGGGGTACTTTTCGGCCGAGTGTTGCGCAAAAAACACGCAAGGCATATCGGCCTGGGCCGATGGCCGGGACGCTCGCTGCTTGCGATCGCTGCGATATAGTTTTCCCTTTAAATACAATATGTTACAAGAAATTACCGGTTGTGGTCAAAGATCGAACCAAGCCGGGATGTAGAAATTTTATGGCACCACAACCGTCGAAATCGAAGGATTTTGGCGCCTTTGGCAGGATCGCGGACCGAAACGCGCCTATTCCGGAGGCGGTCGTGTCCAGCCGGCATATGCGCCTAATGAGCGTTAACCAGGACGGCGTGGTTGGGCCGGCCAAACCGATTCGGACCGCGACTGAGCCTAAGGATGTCAGCCAAGGCATGCTTTAGCGCAATCGCTTTAGCGCAAAAGCGCGTCCGGATGCCGTCTTGAGATAACGTTCAAATGCCACAGCCTTATTCTCGTCTGAGAAAGCGAAATAGGAAACAAGCCGCCACGGTTTGAATTTGGCTGTGTGAATCGATTGTCCAGAATTGTGGGCTGCGAGCCTTGAGCGCAGATCGTCCGTCAGCCCTACATAGGTTTGTCGGGGATGTTGAATACTTTCGAGAAGGTAGACGTATCTCATGGCAATTCGCCCGTCTTCGCCCTTCGGGCTACGACGGGCACCCGCCTATGCAGGGCCTTGCCCGCCGTAGCCCGAAATGAAAAGCCCGCCTTCGCTAAAGCTTCGGCGGGCAGCCTTCGCACTCGGGTGGCTTGCCAGCCGAAGCTCCGAAGGAGCGAAGGCTGGCGGAGCCGGAGGGATTCGAACCCTCGATACGCCTTTGGAGCGTATAACGGTTTAGCAAACCGCCGCCTTCAGCCACTCGGCCACAGCTCCGCTGTGAGGAAAGGCGTATAGATTCTGCATTCCGCGGTCAAACGGCCCATCACCGCTGCGCCGCCACGCGCGCTCCACTTCGCGCATCGTCTGTGATTGAAACCGCGCTAACAAGACGGCTCCTGGCGCGGCCAATCGTGTGCAATCTTAGGGTCCGGAACGTTTGAGCCGGCAGCGGCCTTCAAATTATCGGCACCGGATGAACGACGGAGGCCAACTTAGGGGTTCTCCTGGCTAAGACGAACCCGACAAGGAGATAGACGATGCGCAGAATCCTGGCAGCGACGATCATGGCGGCCGTGGCGGTGCTATTGATGCCGGCGGCCGGCATGGCCGATCCTTACAAATGGTGCGCCGTCTACAGCGGCGAAATGGGTGGCGCGACCAATTGCGGCTTCGTCACCATCGAGCAATGCCGCGCGACGGTGCATGGCATCGGCGGCTTCTGCGACCCCAACCCATTCTACACCGGTCCCGCCGAGCGGCCGGCCAAGCGGGCGCGCAAACACCGCAATAGTTGAACGGCGGCGTTGCATTGACGGGCGCTGCGGCACATTGACTGGCCTGGCGGCACATTGACTGGCCTGGCGGCACAAGTGCAATTTCACCGCCGTGCAGTCACCCCGATTCAACATCGCGCAGGCCATGCAGGAGGCCATCGCCCTGCACCGGCAGAACCGGTTGCGCGAGGCGGAAAAACTCTATGCCCGCGTGCTCAAGGCCGCGCCGGATACTTTTGACGCGCTGCATCTGCTCGGCACCGTCAAGGCGCAGAACGGGCAGATGGGCGAAGCGCTGCGCCTGATCCAGGCGGCGCTCAAGATCAATCCGCGCGCCGCCGACGCTTGGGTCAATCTGGCCAACGTGCTGCACACACTCAAGCGCGACGCCGACGCGCTTGACTGTCTCGACCGAGCGCTGGCGATCGACCCGACCAATCAGCAGGCGTTGCAAAATCGCGGCTCCGCTTTGCTCACGCTCAACCGGCCACAGGAAGCGCTCGCCTGCTTCGAACAGATCGTCCAGCGCGCGCCGCGGAACGGCGAGGCTTTGCTCAATCGCGGCGTGGCGCTGGCCATGCTTGAACGGCACGCCGAGGCGCTCGACGATTTCGATGCCGCGCTCAAGCTCGCGCCCGCCCATCCCGACCTGCATTACAATCGCGGCAATGCGCTGTCGCAGCTCAACCGCCATGCCGAGGCGATCGCGGCTTTCGATCGCACGCTCGCCGCCGTCCCCGCGCATACGCGCGCCTGGAACAATCGCGGCCGCGCGCTGCAATCGCTCAACCGCGTTGCGGAAGCGGTGGAGAGTTTCGGCAAGGCGCTCGCGCTACAAAAGGATTATGCCGACGCTCATTTCAATCTGGCGCTGGCGCTGCTCATGCATGGCGATTACCGCCGCGGCTTCGAGCAATATGAA
>JACRAS010000227.1 GCA_016234705.1 Betaproteobacteria bacterium
GACCGCAGGCCTGCATGAAGCCGAGCGCCTCCGAGATGCGGTCGGACAATTCGACGTAGCGCCGCGACTGCGGACTGTCCTTGACGAAGCCGAGCATCCACTGCCGCACGCTGGCGAGATTGGCATAGCCGCCTTGCGCGAAGGCGCGCAGCAGGTTGAGCGTCGCCGCCGACTGGCGATAGGCCTCGACCTGCCGGCGCGGATCGGGACGGCGCGCATCCTCGGTGAAAGCGAAGTCGTTGATGATGTCGCCACGATAGCTCGGCAGTTCCTGGCCGTCGCGCTTCTCGGTCAGCGAGGAACGCGGCTTGGCGAACTGGCCGGCGATGCGGCCGACTTTCACCACCGGCATGGCCGCGGCATAAGTGAGCACCACCGCCATCTGCAGGAACATGCGGAAGAAGTCGCGGATGTTGTTGGCGCCGTGTTCGGCGAAGCTTTCCGCGCAGTCGCCGCCTTGCAGCAGGAAAGCCTGCCGATTGGCGACCTTGGCGAGCGCCTTCTTCAGGCTGCGCGCCTCGCCGGCAAAGACCAGCGGCGGGAAGGTCGCCAGCTGCTTTTCGACATCGGCCAGCGCCTGCCGGTCCGGATAGTCCGGGACCTGCTGGATCGGCTTCTTGCGCCAATTGTCGGGCGTCCAACGCTCGGGCATTCCATCACTCCAACGCGAATTGCCGGGTTTATACACGGGCTTGCAGCCGTGAAGCCAGCAATCCGGCGGCCAAAGCAAAATAATGCTTATTTTCAAAACCTTACTTGTGGCTTATTGTAGTCGCAACCTATGGTATGGGCCGTTTAGGCTAGGTCCATCATGGGGGTGTGGGGCGTAGCAAATGGCGTGGCTTTTCCGCTCGGCCTTGTTGCTGATCTGTGGCGTATCGCTCGCAGCCTGCGGAGCCAGCGATTTCGCCAAACCGGTAACGGCCTTTTCCGACACCACGACGCAAGCAGCGACGAGCTTCAAGAACAGCCGGGAAAGCGTCGAGAAATTCGCCAATGAGCGCCGGCTCAGGCTCCTGGCCGAAGGCGGCATGCTTCAACCTGCGACTCTGGATAAGGATTGCGTTGCCGGCGCGCATCAATGCCGCCTGGTGATCAACAAGAGCGGGGTCAAGAAGCCGGCCATCGTTGCACTGAACAATTTGCAACGGCTGATGGATGAGCTGGACGCCTATGCCAGGGGTCTCACCGACATCGTCAAAGCGGACACAACGAGCGACGTCAATAAAGCCACTGACGCGTTGAAGAGTAATCTGACCGGTCTTTCGCAACACGCCGACGAGTTGGCAAAGCAGCACAATGTGAACGTCAGCTTCGCCAGAGCAACGCCCTTCATTTCACCTGCCGCGGATGCAGCGAATTATGTCATCTCGAAAGCGCTCGAAGCGCAAAAAATAGCGGCACTTCGTCAAGCCACCTCCGATATGGAGGACATGTTCCCCACATTGGCTAAGGTATTCGACGCCGTTAATACTGCGGCCAGGATCGATCAAATGGATCAAATAAACGCCGCGTTCAAAAAGGCTCAGGCCGCATACCTCACAAATCGAAACGAAGCCAATGGCGAAGCTTACATGCGGGCAGCTGCGGCCTACCATGCGGCGCTCAATAGTAATCCGAAGAATGTGTTCGAAGCTTTGCGCGAAGCGCACACTACGCTGGCGCAATCTCTCAAATCGCCCAATCCAAGTTTCACCGACTTGTGGGCGTATCTACAAAAAGCAACCGAGGAAGCCAACAAGCTCGCCGAGATCAATAAGGCGTTCCAGAACGCACGAGCAACGGCTTCAAAACAATCCTAGTGAGAGAACGCATGGCGTTATCGCAGGAAGCTCGAAGTCAGATCGATGAAATCCTTGCCGCGTGCGAAGCCGCCCGCGGAAATATCCAAGCGCAACAGACCCAGTACGGCATTCGTCTCAACGAACTTGCAAGCCCGAATCCGCCACGCGACCTGACGGCCGCCGAGCTGGCCGAAGTCGCCAAACTCAACGCGGCGCTCGACGCGCTTGCGGAGAAAAATCAGGATCTTTCCATCATCACCTTGGAACAACTCAACGATGCCGACGGCGTGAAGGAATTGGGCGACCAGATGAAAGCTGCGAACGCCGCTTTGAAAGGCACGCTCGCGAAGGTTCAGAAGACCGCGCAGCAGCTTCAGAAGCTTGCCGATTTTCTTAAGGTGCTCGACGGCATCGCGCGGAACTTGATCAAGCTTTCGACGCTACTCGCCTGAGGCGCGCTACTCGGCCCCCGCGCGGCTGTAACTGGCGGCCTTCTCGCGCATGGTGACCAGTTCCTCGGCGGCGGTCGGGTGCACCGCCATGGTGGCGTCGAAATCGGCCTTGGTCGCCCCCATCTTGACCGCCACGCCGACCAGCTGGATCAGTTCGCCGGCGTCGGGGCCGATGATGTGGCAGCCGGCCACGCGATCGGTGCTGCCATCCACGACCAGTTTCATGAAGATCCGGGTGTCGCGTCCGGACAACGTCGCCTTCATCGGGCGGAAGCTGGTCTTGTAGATGTCGACCTTGGCCAGCCGCTCGCGCGCCTGCGCCTCGGTCAAGCCGATGACGCCGAGCTCGGGTTCGGAGAAGACAGCAGTCGGTACATTGCTGTGATCGACCTCGGTCGGCTTGCCGCCATAGACCGTGTCGGCGAATGCATGCCC
>JACRAS010000228.1 GCA_016234705.1 Betaproteobacteria bacterium
CCCCTTGTGCCCCCCTCGAATACAAAGGGCAGGATCATGTCCTATCGCCGCCGCGAATACTTTCGGTGGCTATACCGCTACGCGTTTAGGTGGGGGAATTTGAAGTGGCCACAAGTGGGGGAGTTTGAGTGGCCGCCGGGGCGTTGTTGCTCACCCTATCCGTAGCATAGGCCGTGCCAACTTTGCAAAACCG
Source organism: Betaproteobacteria bacterium (assembly GCA_016234705.1). Taxonomy (GTDB): domain Bacteria; phylum Pseudomonadota; class Gammaproteobacteria; order Burkholderiales; family SG8-39; genus 2-12-FULL-64-23. Next base: position 194 of record JACRAS010000228.1, read on the forward strand.
GCGCGCGCTTCTCCGAAATCTCCATGTATTCAATTGGGTGCATCTTACCAATCACAACCGCGCACCTGCGCACGCTGTCGCGCATTCGGGTCCGAAGTATTGAAAAACTATGCGGGGCGACTCGCCCCATCTCAAGGTCCCCAATGAAATCAATGAGAATTGGTGAAGGCGCGATGCCTGTTTTTTGTACGCGTCTGCCGTTCATCAGCGTTGACCATCGTGCGCGACTTGCGCTGACCATCCCTCGGCAGCCCAATTCCTTGCCTGGATAAAGTTTTGGGAAAGGGCTCTCCCTGATCACTCCATAACGCGCAGGCTGGTCAATGTGCGCCGAGCAGGAACACTTAGCGTTCATACACCCATGCCCTACCCCGCCGCAGTCGTTCCGTTAGAGGTCAGGCGATCTGGTATGCGAACTTCGTTGAACTCTTCGCCTTCCCGGATGCACTAAGCGGGGTGAAACCAGTTATGAGCCGAGTTCGTAGCTTTGCAACCGTCGTCGCCGGAGGCGCCTTGATTCTGGCCCTTGTGGGCGCCTGCACCACCACGCGCGACTGGCGCAACGCAAGTTCCGAGCCGGCAGGGCTAGCCCCTGATCCCGTCTCCGAGCGCGAAGCGCTGGTGCAGGTATATGCCGCCCGCACCTGGGGCTGGCGTGGTTGGTTCGGCGTGCATACCTGGGTCGCGGTCAAGCCGACCGACGCAGGCGCCTACAAAGTCTACGAAGTGATCGGCTGGCGGCTGCGCTCGGGCCGATCAGCAGTCACGGTAAGTGAGCGCCATCCCGACGCCCGCTGGTTCGGCAACCTTCCCGAACTGATCGCGGAGAAGCGCGGCACAGGCGTCGACGCGATCATCGAACGCATCGACAAGGCGGCTGCCGCTTACCCCTACGCCGACAGGTACACGGCGTGGCCGGGCCCGAATTCGAACACCTTTACAGCCTGGGTGCTGCGCGCGGTGCCCGAGTTGAGGGCCGACCTGCCGCCGACGGCCATCGGCAAGGACTATCTGGGCGAGGGCGTCGTTTCGAGCGCACCCAGCGGCAGCGGCCACCAATTTTCGCTTCTGGGTTTGCTTGGCATAGCGGCAAGTAGCGTCGAAGGCCTGGAAGTCAACGTACTCGGCCTGACGTTCGGGATCAATCCGTTCGATCCTTCCCTCAAGCTTCCGCTAGTCGGCCGTATTGGACCGGAGCGTCAGGTCGACACTGGCGTCGTGGCGCAGTGAGAGGTATCCGCTCGGAAAACTGCAGCACACGTGCCCTCACGCGGTAGCGCCGTGGGGGCATCCGGCTCGTGCTCCGTCAGATTGCGTTTGGGCGAATACCCGTAGCGCGAGCGCAGCACCCACTCCAGTTCAAGGATGACCGTTACCGGAACATACAGCGGCTGGGCGTTCCTGTGTGTCACCAGTTTATTTCACCGCAAAGCAATAGAACAGCCCGTCACCGCCCGTGGGGCGCACTCGCTCCTGACTACAGCCAAGCGTCGGGTGAGCGGAATTCCAGGAGGTGGCCCATGAAACGTCGAGGGGGCCCACGCGATCATGATGACCGGTCATCGCCGAGCCATCGGTCCCGCCCTTGGTCCAGTTGCCGCAGGTCATGTCGGGAAATGGAGCGCCCGGAAAAGCAGTGCCGTCGGGTCGCGAGCCGGTCAGCATGTCGTGCTTGTTGGGCTTTTCCGTGCGGCCGTTGACGGCTTGACCCATTTGGTCCAATGCCGTCCGTTTGTTAAGGTTGTTGTTGGCCGAGTGCAGTTCATCCACGCTCCTTGCGATCACTATGCCCTGGGCGTTCTGCCAGGGGCCGGTACCGATTCGGTCGCGCGCATTCACGAAGTTCGGATCGTCCAATTTCGATGCCTGCGTGCTCAGGTAGGCACGCCAGGTGCGATCACCGGCGCCCGCCGCCTTCGCCAGCGATCGGCAGTACCCGTCTGCGCCCTCAAGGCCGCCCAGGTCGCCCCCCTTGCCGGGCCCGACACTAGTCACAAAAAAAGTCATGTCCTTGGGACCCGGCTGCATGCTTGCGCAACCAACCAGGGTAATCAAGCCGGCCGCAGTCAGCCATGTCCTTCCCACTATGCTTGGCATCACGCTCTCCTTTCGGTTCTAGTTGGATTCGTAGAGAACTGCGATCGCGCACCGTTCGGCGGTTTCGGCGATGGCGAGTTGCTCAAGGTTGATCTTGCAGCAAACGCTTCAGATCGTCAACGATCAGCTCGAGGAGGCCGTTTCCAGGGGGAAAAGCAAATTAATCGGCTCACCGGCGCTGCGAGCGCATCTGCCCCAAGCGCGACAATTAATTTGTGGCGATTATTCATTCCCCCTCCCTGGGTAGGCGCCCATTGTGCCAAATCACGCTAAGGGCGGCAGGCCCGCGAGTTTTGATAGGGGGTACGGATAACCGGTCGAAACTGAAAACAAATGTAACCGGGAAGGTCAGCTTGTGGCCGGAATTCCATCATGAGCATCTGCTCGGCAATACCGTCCGTCTTCAGGGCATCGGTCGCGCTATCCGCAGTCGCATTCGCTCAAAGAATACGGCCAGCACGCGGTAGGTGAGCCCCCAGATGTGGTGTCCTTGATAGATGACGGCAGGGCTGTCGTAGGCTACGCCATCGCGAGACGTGGACCTGTACCCCGCGTTGCGCGCGTCGAGCAGGTGCCGCAGAGGCACCCAGAACGCCTCCGCCACCTCGTCGTTAGGCGTGAGCTGCTCGAGCACCTCTCCCAGGTGGAACACATAGGAGGATAGCAACATGTCGGTTGGCCTGCCGTTGCGGTTAATAGGCTGGGCCCCGAGCGATCCCAGGTAAGGTGAGCGCTCGACTCGCAGACCGACCTCCTCCCGGGTTTCACGGATTGCGGCTTCCCGTGGGTTTAGGTCGATGGGATCTACCCGTCCGCCGGGCAGGGCCACGTGGCCGGACCAACGGTCTGACTCGTGCTCGGCGCGAAGGATCAGACACAGGCTCAGGTCGGCCGCCTCTCCTGCCAGCACCAGCGCTACCGCGGCATGCGTGTGTTCTTCCCGGTCCGGGATTTGCATGCCGGCGAGGCTGCGGCGAATGTCACTCAGATCGGGCGGATTCGGAGCAGGGGGGTAGGGATGAGTAAGCATGGGGTTACTTGTATCGCAGCGGCTGGCACTGCGCAAGGGGCCGGGGGGAGATTAAATGCGAAGGGTAATTCATGTTTCTTGGAAGCTGCCCCCGAAGCGTGCCGGCCGGCACGCGCGTCCGGCAACACCTTCAGGATTCACGCCCTTTCGACCTAACCGGCATTGCAATCGGCCGGGCGCAGGTCCAATATCCTCTGGGAGCAATGTTTGGCGGAGCTGGATCGGCAGCAAACCGCTGCCATCGACCCGACGCGCGAAAAGCGGCAGGATTGAATTTCCTATTTTTTTTCTGCCCGATCTGGTGCGTCCAAACGATTTCGGCATGCACAATATGGCCGAAGGCGCGGCCGCAGTACCGAGGCCATTGGTGTGGCGCTGATGGCCAATACGGATCTTTTTTCAACCTTTATTGACGGAGGACTCAACATGCATATCAACGGAGGGTGTCATTGCGGCAAGATTTCTTACGCGGCGGAGATCGACCCTGAAGCAGTCGTAATTTGCCATTGCACCGATTGCCAGACGCTCTCGGGCACGGCGTTTCGAACCGTAGTCATGGCGAAAAAGGAGGGCTTCCGACTGCTGACCGGCGAGCCTAAGGTTTATATCAAGACCGCGGAAAGCGGCAACAAGCGTGCGCAGGCTTTCTGTGCCGATTGCGGCACGCCGTTGTGGGCAACCACGCCGACCGATCAGCAGGTGTACGGGCTTCGCGTCGGCGCCATTCGCCAGCGCAATGAGCTGAAACCGCGGCGGCAGGTGTGGGCTCGCTCGGCGCAAGGCTGGCTGAGTGAATTGGGTTCGATGCCCCGGCTGGAGAAGCAGGCATAAACTGGGGTCAACGAAGTGAGCCGCGACGGCACTGCCTCACGCAATGACATTCAACCAACAGCACAGCGGTGGCTGTATGCCTTCATCACTTGGGTCTATATCCTGGAACACGACCGTCTGGTTTTGGGTCGTTAGTTGCCGATCGACGGTGGCCGCCATTTGCCCGCCTAGGGTTTCAATGCGCGATATAGAAACGGCAGGCTCGTATCCATGCGATAGTCGACGTCGGAGTGGTCGTCGTCGAATTCCTCGTAGCGGTGGCGGATGCC
>JACRAS010000023.1 GCA_016234705.1 Betaproteobacteria bacterium
GAAATGCACGCCCATCGCCACTACCGCGATATAAAAGACATAATCGCCGCCTCCCCGTTCAAGGAGAGCGTCAAGGCGACGACGGCACGTATTTTTGCTGTCATCGCCGAAGCCGAGACACGGATTCACGGCATCAATGTCGACGAAGTCGCTTTCCACGAGGTTGGTGCCACGGATTCGATCGTCGATATATTCGGCGCAGCTATCTGCCTCGACTATTTAGCTGTCGATACCGTGCTCTCGACCGCCGTCGAACTGGGGTCGGGCTTTGTGCAATGCGCCCATGGGCGCTTAGCGGTGCCGGCCCCGGCGACGCTAGAAATACTGAAAGGCGTGCCATGCCTTACCGGCGGGGTCTCGGGCGAGGCCACGACGCCAACAGGCGCCGCCATTCTCAAAGCCACGGTGCGGCATTTTCGTCAACGATTCGCAGTCACGCCCGAACGCATCGGTTACGGCATCGGCCAGCGGGACTTTGCTATCCCCAATGTGTTGCGCGTGGTGCTGGGCGACGTCAGCGAAGATGCTGCGGCGCCTTACCGGACCGAGCGTACCAATGTCGAGATCACCGCCAACATCGACGACATGTCGCCCGAGTCCTACGAACCGCTGATCGAGCGCCTCTTTTCCTCCGGTGCCAGCGACGTATTCATCACCCCGATCATGATGAAGAAAAGCCGTCTGGCTCATATGATTTCTGTATTAGCGCAGGAACAGAAGGTCGATTCCTTAGTCCAGGTGCTGTTCGAGGAGTCGACCACTATCGGCGTGCGCATGCACCCTGTGGGCAAGCGCATGCTGCCACGCTCGTCAATAACTGTGCCGACGAGCTTCGGCGAGGTGCGGGTCAAACTTGTGCAACTGCACCAGGACGGCGCAAGGCGCTGGAAGGTCGAACACGAAGACGTCATGCGGCTGGCGAAGGAACATGGGGTGCCGTACTTGACACTGCATCGCGAGATCGATGCCGAGGTGCGCAAGCACCTTGCCAACACTGCATCGGGCCGCGCAGAGGAGCAGGAATGAGTAGCCTCGCCGATATCCTTGAAGGCTACAAACAGTCGCGGATATCCTTGGAAGAGGCGTGCGAGGCTTTGACCCGCGCCCACACCGCCCATCTCGGCCACACCACCGTCGATCTGCACCGCCAAAGGCGCGTCGGCGCGGCCGAGGTGATCTACGCCCCGGGCAAGACCCCGCAACAACTCGCCGAGATTTTTGTTGCCATGGCCGGCAAGCAGCAAAACGTCCTGGCCACGCGCGCCGATGCCGCCGGCTTCGCCGCCGTCCAATGCGAGCTTCCGCAGGCGGCGTTCAACCAGACCGCCCGCACCATCGTTCATGTGAGCAGGCCGGTTCCGCTGGCCGCTTCCCGCATTGCGGTCGTCAGCGCCGGTACGTCGGATCAGCTCGTGGCGGAAGAGGCGACGGTGACGGCCGAGTTTTACGGCAATTCGGTCACGCGCATCTCCGATGTCGGCGTCGCCGGTTTGCACCGGTTGCTCACCCGCATCGGCGAAATCGAAACCGCGCGCGTCGTCATTGTTGTTGCCGGCATGGAAGGCGCGCTGCCGAGCGTCATCGCGGGCCTGATCCGCGCACCCGTGATCGCGGTGCCAACCAGTGTCGGCTATGGAGCGTCATTCGGCGGCATTACCGCGCTGCTCGGTATGATGAACAGCTGCGCCTCGGCGGTATCGGTGGTCAATATTGATAACGGATTCGGCGCTGGCTACATTGCCTCGCTGATCAATCGCACTGACATGCCACAGTCAGGAGGATTGTGATGAAGGATGCGCAACTGCAAGCCAAGTCCGACGCGCTGTTGGCATGCCTGCACGGCATGGACAGTGTCATTGTCGCCCTGTCAGGCGGCGTCGATAGTTCCTTGGTGGCATATGCGGCGTACCGGGCGTTGGGCGAACGCGCGCTGGCGGTCACCTCGGGATCGGAAAGCCTCAAGCGGGAAGATCTCGACCTCACCCGCAAGCTCACCGCCGCCTGGGGCATGAACCACCTGGTGATCGAGACGCCCGAACTCGATAATCCGGACTACGCCCGCAATCCCATCGACCGCTGTTACTATTGCAAGACGACGCTGTATGACGGGCTGCTGCGCGTGGCGCGAGAACGCGGCATTGCCACCATCGCCAACGGCGCCAATCTCGACGACATGGGCGATCACCGCCCCGGCATGGTGGCGGGAAAGGAATTCAGGGTTCGGTCGCCGCTGCTGGAATGCGGTTTTCGCAAAGACGACATCCGCGCGCTGTCCGCGGCATACGGTTTGCCGAATGCGGATAAACCGCAAGCCGCCTGCTTGGCGAGCCGGGTGCCATATGGAACGCCGGTCACGCGCGAGTTATTGGCGCGCATTGCACGGGCGGAACAGATTCTGGGGGAGATGGGCTTCAGCCAGTATCGGGTCCGCCATCATGGCGATGTCGCTCGGCTGGAACTGGTACCGCAGGAGTTCGCGCTGGCGATCGAACGGCACGCCGAACTGGTGCAAGCCATCAGAGCCTGCGGTTACGCGTTCGTCGCGGTCGATCTGGCCGGCTTTCGTTCTGGGTCGCTGAACCACGCCATCGCCGAACCCAGGCGTGCGGAGGGTGACCCCAGGAAATATCCCAGCGCCTGTTGAAACTTTGCGGGCAACGTTGCTCCCTTTTGAGCCAGTAAGCTCGGGGAGTCTAATCCACAAAGGCAACGCCATGGATTGTGACTAAAGAGGCAGCGATCGCTGACCGGCTCACGACCTGGCTTTTTTTGAACCAAGCATTACGGGAGGATGGCTTGGTGAATTCGGGAGTTTGGCTCGATATTCCTTACTCACTGGAACAGGGAATTTCTGAGCAACAACAGGGACATTTGGAAAGAGATCAGGGCATTTCAGCCGACAAGTTTCAAATCATAGTCCGAAGAGGTTTTCGGTAACACAGGCAAATCAAACCAGCAGTTCCCAGCAGTTCGCTTAGCACGACGCCAGCTTGATTGTAATCAAGTCGCCAAAGGCGCCATCGGCATAGACTTCTATAGTTCGGTGCAAATGCCCGGAACCGGGGAGAAGTCCGTGCGTCAATCCGACCGGAAGCTCATCCGCAAGCTGCCGCTGTTCTGCGACATGAGTGATGCGAATTTCGAGAAGTTGGTGAGCGCCGCGTATCTGCAGCATCTCCCACAGCACATGACGCTGATCTCCGAAGGCGATTTGCCGGATTTTTTGCATATCGTGATCGACGGTTCAGTCAAAATGTTCAGCACGCATGATGGACACGAGGCCACGCTCGACATCATGCAGCCTGTAACGACGTTCATTCTAGCGGCGGTCATACGTAACGCGGTCTATCTCAAGTCGGCGCGCACTCTCACGCCCGCCCAGATTCTCATGATACCAGCAAAGACCGTACGTAGTGTATTCGGGCGCGATGCGGACTTTGCGCGTTCGGTCGTCAATGAACTCGCCGAACGCTATCGCGCGGTCGTGCGTTCGCTCAAGAACGAGAAATTGCGTACTGGCGCGGAGCGATTGGCAAACTGGATCCTGCAGACCGACGCCCTGCAGGGCCATCATCAGCGCGTTGAATTGATGTTCGACAAGCGCACGCTCGCGTCGCGGCTGGGGATGACGCCCGAGAACCTGTCGCGAAATCTGGCGCTACTGGCGAACTATGGTGTGAGAAGCGTTGGGCGCGACATAAAAATCGAAGATTCATTGGCATTGGAACGTTTTGCCAAGCCCAATGCACTCATTGACGGCTGGGAACCGAAGTAATCCGCAATCCAGCGATATGGGTTCACGACTTAGCAAGTCGTTGCACGGCGCTACTAAATATCAACGGACAATCAAGAAGACACCGATTGCGGGCGAGACCTAAGGCAAGCCCTCCAATCGCACGATCACTTTTTCTTACCGTCCGGGCGGAATTGCTTGAGATAGGCCCACAGAGCCTTTGCCTCCGTTTCGCTTTTGATGCCAGGGAATATCATCTTGGTGCCCTGGATCTTTGCCCGCGGATCTTTGATGTATTCCAGGAACGTCGCCTCGCTCCAGGTAAGGCCTGATTTCTTGTTGGCGTCGGAATAATTGTAGCCTGACGCTGAGCCGGAGGCGCGACCATCGAGGCCGTTCAACTGCGGGCCGACTTTGTTCTTTGCCGTTTCGCCGATGTCGTGACAAGCGAGACATTTCTTGAACGATGTCGCCCCGACCGCAAGGTCCTACGCGGATGCCAATCCAGTCGACGCGATGGTTACGGCAGCGGCTATCAAGAGTTTCTTCATCGTCATGTTGGCTCCTTTATGATGATAGTTATTGCGTTCAGTCATGATGCGGACCGAGCGCCTTGTGCAAGCGCGCGTCGTGAGTCTCGAAATGGCGTGAGAACCAGGCGTCGAGACGCGTACCGAGCTCGGCGCTGGCGATTTCGTGCTCCGCGAAGTCGTCCATGATGTCGCGGATCTCGTCGAGCAGCCGCTCGTGGTCGGCTTTGTGTTGCGCGAGTTGATCGTAGCGACACTCACGCATGAACCGCTCTTCCAGTGCAAAATGCGCGGAGATGCCCTTAAACAGGTCGCCGAAAAACGCCTCGATCGAGAGTTGTTCGCCGCTGGCCGTGAGCTCGTCGTGCAGTCGATTGATGAGCGCAATCAATTCCTTATGCTCGTGATCGACGGCCTCGATGCCAACGCTGTATTGATCCTTCCATTGCAGCAGCGCCATGACCATCACTCCTCAGTGGAAGACAAACCCGCCGCGCTCGGAACGAAAATCGATGACGAATGTCTGGTCTGGAACAAGCGTGACGGTTCCTTCACGCACGTGATCAAAGCCTTCAGCCCGCGGCGTGTCACGCATACGGACCGCGATATCGTATTTGCCCGCCGGCACGACGAAACGCTGATAGACTCGCGAAGGTCCATCGCCCGCGATGCCGGTCGGTGACAGACTTTCGCGGAAGGTCGTTCGCCCACCGAGATCAAGCTCGACATAAATCGGGCGGCGGCCGCGCGGGCAGTCCTGCACGCGGCGCATATTGGGCGGAAGCCTGCTGATCTCCTCCGGCGTCAGGCGTCGGCATTCGGCCTTGCGGTCGGCGCCATGCACAAAAGTGAGAATCACGATAGCCGATCCGCTGGGAAACTGCCGGTAGGCCGGCCAGTCGGCGAACGTAGCGACGGCGGCGAACAAGGCTGCGATCACGACGAACTGGCCGGCGAGCCGCAAATACTTCATGGCGCGCCCCCCGCTTCAACGGGCGTATGTTCGTCGCTCGCTTGCGACGACGCTGTCGAAGCCCGCGATGAGCGCAGCCTTTCGCGCGGCAGCTTTGCAATTTTCGCCGTGAATGCGGCGATGTCCGCGACGACCCGGCCGCTCGCAAGTGCGGAGGCCCAGACGGTCGCAATCCGCTCGCGCGGTACGCGCGTCCGCAAATAGGGATCGCGCGTTGCGGCGATGCGTTGCTGGGTCCAGGCGATGCCGAGGCGATTGAAGCAAGCGCTTTCCGCACAGCCCGCCATCACCACTCCGTCCGCAAGGTCGCGGCTGAGCACGAAATCGATCAGCGAAGGTGGCGCCATGGCGACACAACGTAAACGGACCGCACCGTCGAGCCGCCGGCCGCCGCCATACTCGCAGGCGAAGACCAAGACGCGGGTCGGTCCCTGCAGCGTCTTGGCGGCCTCGACGGTGCGTTCACGCAGCTCCTTGAGGGTAAAGTCGGGCAGGTCGATGCCGGTCTTGAGCTCCTCGCTGCGCCGGAACGGCGTCGAGGACGGACAGGCGCCGACACATATGCCGCATGAGGTGCACAAGGAGGTATTGACCTGGGCCTGCGACGGGAACGGCAAACCATCGGTGCGCCTGACCATGCGGATGGCCTCATAGGGGCAATCCTCGGCACAGCGGGCGCAACCGTTGCAATGGGCGAGATCGACCTCGGCGGCGCGGGCACGGCGCAAGGGTGGCAGCCAGGGCATCAAGCCGATCATCAGCGAGAAAACGCCGAGGAATGCCCAAACTCCGCCCCGACCCCAGATATCGGTCAATGGGTAAAGCGGCAGATAGAACCAATCGAGCCCGACCCCCACCGCTGCCTTGGCGAGATCAACATGGCCTTGCGACAGCGCCGGCTTCCACAGCGACACGCCGACCAGCGCGACCAGGGACATCACCGCGAGCGCCCGTGGCGGATTTATCTTCGGATGCGAGATACGCAGAATGTGCACCCACATAATGAACAGCAGGATCAACGGAACCGCTATGTGCATAAACACCATGAGCGTGAAGAAGCGGCTGGTCAGCGTGCCGGTGGCGATGAAATTACGCGCGATCGGCTCGCCGAAAATTGGCAGGCGGTCGAGCAGCTCCGCGCTGGTGATGGCGACGTATTGGGCGAGCCGATCCCACACCAGCCAATAGCCGGTGATGCCCGAACCGTAGAGCAGCCAGATCATCGGCAAGCCGGTGAACCAGGAAAACCAACGCACGCCGCGGTATTGATCATAGGCGAATTGCCGCAGCAGGTGCACCGCGATCATCACCACCATCAGATCAGACGCGTAGCGGTGCAAGCTACGCATCACGCCGGCATGGAACCATTGTTCGCGGCTGATGTATTCGACCGACTCGTAAGCGCGTTCAATGCCGGTATCGAAGAAGGCGAAGAGATAAATGCCGCTGACAGCAACGATCCAGAAGAAGAAAAAGCCGAGCGCGCCGAGCTGAGCGAGCGGATTGAGCGCCGGCCCGAACAGCCGTTCGAATGGCCGCTCGATAAGTTCGAATCCACGCCGTAGCACGTAGCGGACTGCGCCGATCACCCGTTCCTCCGAATTAGTCCGGCCTGCCGGTCAGGCGTGTCCTGTACGATTCCACTCGCGGTAAAGGAAGCCGCCAAATACCAGGAGCGACAACGCGGCAATCACGCTGCCAAACACCAGTCCATAATCGATGCGATAGCGGCCGGCACCCGGGTCGTAGACCGTACAAATGAATTTGACCCGGTCGAGGATGCCGCTCATCGAGAATGAACTCGACGTGCCGTAGATGGCGTCCTTGAGCGGCTCAATGAACATCTGGAGTGGAAAATCGTCGCCGTAGACCGGCCGATAGACCTTGCCGTCACTGCCGACGATTGTTGTCTGCGTGACGTGATCGAAACCGCCGGCAATCGACGCATAGCTAAACCCAAGATCGTGCAGTAACGCTTCGATGGTCGCAGGATCGGCGCTGGCGAGCCGCCAGTTCTTGGATTTGATGCCCTGTGCCGTTGCAAATTGGGTCAGACGCGTAGGCGTATCGTTGCGCGCGTCAAACCCGATGGTCAGCACGTTAAAACGGTCGGGGCCGAATACCCGGCTTGCCTCGTTGACCGCGCCGATCAGGTGTTGCGTCATCGGTGGGCAAACCGAGCTGCAGGCCGTATAGATGAGGCTGATGACCAGCGGTTTGCCGCGGTAATCGCGCAACGACAACGGCGCGCCGGTCGAGTCGGTGAGTTTGTAATTGCCGACATTTCGCCCGATCGCCTGCTCACTCCGCTCGATCACCTTGCGCGGGTCGAGTCGATCGAGGGTGGCAGCAAATCCGGGCTCCACCAACATGCCAGCAAGCCCAAGCCCGACCGCGGCAACCAACGCGCCGCGTATCATAACCAGGACCCGATTGCGCCGTCGAGCAGCACTCCGGCAATGAGCAGCGTGAGCTGCAGCAGCGAGGCAAGGAAGTTAGCGATCGCCGCTTTCTTGGTGGGCTCGCAATAGAGAGCGACACTCTTCCAAAGAAAGATCGCCCCACCAATCCCCGCTCCGAGACCATAGGCCATGCCCATGCCGAACCAGAGCGGTACGAGCGATATGGCGACAAGGCCGATGGTGTGGGTCAGGATCGCAAGCGTCCAAGCTTGCGCCGGCACCACGAGCGGCAGCATCGGCACCCCTGCGTCGGCATAGTCCTGGCCCTTGGCAGCCGCCAGACTCCAGAAGTGCGGCGGCGTCCACAGGAAAAGAACGATCGCCAGAACGGTCGGCACGACCTGCGGCATCGGATCGACCGCGGCAGCGCCGGCAAGCACGGCGAAGCTGCCGGCAAGCCCGCCAATCACGATGTTCCAGGCACTACGCCGCTTCAGCCATACTGTGTAGACGACGCCATAGGTGAAGGCGCCGAAAAACACGAAAACGGCGGCGAGAGTCCCGCCCGCAGCCTGAGCGAGCGCCAGCGAGGCGACCAGCAAGGTCAGGAAACCGACGAGCCACCACGGGCTCGCGCGGAACACCCCGCTCGCGAATGGACGCGAGCGCGTGCGCCGCATCAGCTGGTCGAGATCACGCTCGTAATAATGGTTGAAAGCGCCGGCGGCGCCCGACGCGCCGAGCACCGCTAAGGCCAAGCCCACTGATTGCCACCACGCAAGCGCCGGCCCACTCGTCGCCGCCACCCCGGCAAGCGCGCTCGCCGCGACCGCAACGCCGATCCTGAGCTTCAGGAGCGAGATGGTCATGCGTACCGCAGCGAGCGTCATCGCGACTCTATCCTCATCTTGAATTGCGCATCAGCGGAACAGCCACAGCTCCGACAGATATTTCCAGTTGATGAAGTAGTAGAGAACGAAGCACGTGAAGAACAAGGTGACCAAAACAGCCGTGCCAGGCAGCTTAACCGTGGCGTGGCTACCGTAATGCGACGCGGCCCCGCCGCCACCTTGGTGCAGCGGGAAGGTGAGTTTGTGGCCGCCGGCGATCTTCTTGCCGAACAGCACCGTGCCGACGACGACAACGATGAAGATGGCGCCGCCGAGCGCAGCGAGGATGGCGGAGATGCCGTTAAGCCCCATCATCAGGAAGGCGCCGGCGGAATGCGCGAACGACAATGGCGCGTCACTGTAGCTGATATCCCAATGCCGCCGCGGGACGCCGAGCGTGCCCGCCCCCATCATGAACAGCGAAATGCCGGCGGCGCCGATGCCGAACAGATAGGGTTGCAGCTTGGCGAGCCCGGGCCAAATGATCTCGCGCTGGAAGATCAGCGGCAGCACCAGATAGGTCGCCGCCATGAAGGCGAGTGTGGTGCCGGTCACCACGGTGCCGTGGAAGTGACCCGGCACATACAGAGTGTTGTGCATCAGCACGTTGAGTTGCTCGGTGCCGAGCACCACGCCGGAAATGCCGCCGATGAAGCCAAACATCACCAGCGACAGGAACATGCCGGCGAAGGCCGGATTGCCCCACGGCGCCTTACGCAACCACTCGAAAACGCCCTTGTTGTAGCCGTTCTTGCGCTGGGCCGCCTCGATCGAGCCGGGCACCGTGAGCCCGTGGATCATCGAGCCCAGCACCGCGAGGTACATCATGTAGCTGGTGTTGACGATCTTCCAGCTGGCATCGAGGCCCGGCTCGGCCAGCAGGTGATGCGCCGAGGCGAGCTGCAGGAACAGGATGTAGAGGAAGAACGCTGTGCGGCTGACCTTTTCACTCAGCGGTTTTGCGCCAAGTAACAGCGCGGCGATCAAATACCAGATCGACACATGGGCGGAGACGTTGATCTGCTGCGAGGAGTGGCCCATCGCCCACCACACGACTTTGTAGAGCAGCGTATCGATATAAGAGATGAACCCAAGCGACCACAGCCAAGTCGGAATCAGGATCACCGCGCCCGAGGCGATGGTGAACACGGCGATGATCGCGGCGGTGAGCGCGCCGAAGGTGACCAGCGGTATCGAGCCTTCGTAAGTGTGCTCCTCCTTGGCGATCACCAGCGTGGCGAAGAAGACAGAGGTGCCAACCAGCGCACCGACGGCAAAAAGGATCAGCCCAAGATAGAAATTGGGCGACGCCTGCATCGGCGGATAGGAGGTAAACATCACGCTCGAATCGCCTTGCAGCACGGCGAAGTTTGTGAGCAACGCACCGACGATCATCAGCACGAAGCCAAGCCAGGCGAATTTCGGCGCCGCCAGCCGACTGTTGAGCAGGACCGCCGAGGCGAAATAGAGCACTGCGATTTCGAAGAAGATGATCCAGAACAACAGCACGTTGGCGCCATGCCCGGTGAGCACCAGATAGTACCTCTCGGCCGGCATAAGATGCTCGGCCGGCCAACGCGTGAGCGCGACCGCAAGGCCCATCAGGCCGCCGATCAGCAGGAAGACCACGGCGGCGACCGCGTTGGCCTTGATCAGCGACTGCGCCGCGACGTCGACCTTAAGGCCGGTATATTGGCAGGTACGGAATTCGGCGGACTTGCCGACTGCCCCGACGATGGTTTCGGCGGTCATGACCTCACCTCCCCGCAGCGAGGCGTTGATCAACCTCGGCTCGTTTTTGATCGGTGACATAGATCTTGCCGGTCATCACGTGATGACCAATCCCGCAGAACTCGTTGCAGATAATGCCGAACTCGCCGCTCTCAGTCGGCGTCAGCGTGATCACGTGTTCATAGCCGGGGTAGGCCGAGATATTGATGTTGACGGGCTGCAAAGAAAATCCGTGCATCCAATCGAGCGTCGAGATGTGGATGCGGTAGCTGGTGCCCTTCTCCAACTCGAGGATCGGCCACCACTGCCATAACCGGCCGAGGATATAGACATCGGTACCGGCGGGCGGCTTGACCACCGGCACGCCCTGCTCCTCGCGCACGGTAAACTTCTTGGCGAAGGCCTCGACCTTCGCCTCGTAGTTCGAAGGCGTAATTCGATAGGCCTCCTTGTTCAAGTTCTGCTGGCCGATGAAATGCCAGGCGATCATGAACCCAAACATGAACAGGCCCCAAAGGAAGGCGACGACCGTCCAGACCAATTCGATCTTCTCGATCGGCTCGTTCCACCAGATTTTTTGTGGGGGAGGTGTGATGGCCATAATGATTCCCACTCGTTAGGAGTCGCGACTGCGCGCGTCGCACATCGTCAAGTCAGCTGCCAAAACATTATTTCGCAAGCGGGATGGAGGCGACCTCCATCACACCCCAAAGGATGTAGAGCACCGTCGGAATCGTTACGCCGAGGAACAGCAGCAGAAACGGATTATCGAGAATCCGCTGCATCACGGGGATGCGTTCGACCCCCTCGGATGACCCAGCTGGAACCGGCTCTGTCGTCGACATGAAACTGCCCCCAATCCCACGAATTGCCATAATTGTAATTGAGACGGCACGGCCATGACTTAACTACAGTTAAGCCGTCATTGCCGGCATCCACTAATAATTGGTCGACGCAATCCTGTGCCCCCAACGGGCGGTGGCCGAAGCAGATGTTGACGAGATTGTCGGCAGCGCGAGCAAGCCTCATTGTGGGCGGCATTATATTCGTAATCGCCGTTACCCTAGAAATAATGAAACTGATCAGCCCGCCTTCGGTAAAATCACAAAGGCACGTGACGCTGGTCTATGTCGGCGCCGAGAACTGCGCGCCCTGCGACATCTGGCAGCGCAACCAGGGAACCGCATTTCGCGATACAGCAGAATTTTATCGTTTGACTTATCGCGAGGTGAAATCCCCCTCACTTCTTGACGTCCTGAAGGACGACCACTGGCCCGAGGACCTGCGCGCCTATCGCCAAGCCATCGGGCGGCACGCAGGAGTGCCGCTTTGGCTCGTGATCGCCGATGATCGACTCGTACTGCAGGGCTCCGGCGCGACCCAATGGCAGAACATGGTGCTGCCGAAAATAAAATCGCTTCTGCATTAAACGGAAATTCACCCGCGATTACGCCGAGCCGGCTGACAGACGTCGCGAGCGACGGTTGCCGGTAGCGACCCGACGCAATGCGCCGACATCATGTACGATCACCTGCAAGGCATGAACTTCGACGCCTGCGCTTCTCAGCGTCGCGAAAACACGCGACAACGATTCAGGCTTTATGCCCAGACGGCCCGCGATCAATATCTTGTCATAAGGCAATGCGATTGCGAATGGGCCCTTGCCGGTAGGACACAACGAGACAAGGAACTCTGCGACTCGCTGCACGGCCGACTGCACCTTGAGCTGTGCGACTTGCTCAAGCAGATGGTGCAGGTGAAATGATGTTGATGCGATCATGGCAATCGCGACATCGGGCGTATCACGAATGCACTTGATGACGTGAGCGGCGGGAATGCGGACGATGCGGGCATCGCTCACCGCCTCGGCGGCCGCCGGGTAGGATTGGCCGGTAAAAGCGACGGCCTGGGCGATACTCTCGCCCTTGGTGAACACATAGATCACGGCTTCCTTGCCCGCTGCGGTGATGTGGTAGAGCTTGATCCAACCGTCAACCACGATGAAAAACGACGAAGCAGGATCGCCTTGCCGAAAAAC
>JACRAS010000231.1 GCA_016234705.1 Betaproteobacteria bacterium
ATCTGATGACTCGCCTTGCCCACGAAGCGGTGGATCTTGTCTTCGATGGAAGGACAATAGCGCGGGCCTATGCCTTCGATCATGCCAGTGTACATGGGCGAGCGGTCGAGGCCTCCGCGGATGATCTCGTGGGTGCGCGCAATGGTGTGAGTAATCCAGGAGGGCAACTGCCGCGGATGCATGTCACGACTGCCCATGTAGGAAAACACGGGCGCCGGATCGTCGCCCGGCTGTTCCTGCATCGCCGAAAAATTGATCGAGCGGCCGTCGATGCGCGGCGGCGTGCCGGTTTTCAGGCGGCCGACCGGAAGCTTCAACTCGCGCAGTCGCGCCGCCAGGCTGACCGCGGGCGGGTCGCCCGCCCTCCCCGCCTGGTAATTGACCATACCGACGTGGATCAGACCGGAAAGAAAAGTACCCGTGGTCAGGACCACCGCGCGCCCGGTGAAACGGATACCCAGCTGCGTCACCACGCCGCTGACCCGGTTGCCCTCGAGCGTGAGATCGTCCACCGCTTGCTGGAATAAAGTGAGATTGGGCTGATTCTCCAGACGCGAGCGGATCGCCTGCTTGTACAGCAGCCGGTCGGCCTGGGCGCGCGTGGCGCGCACCGCCGCGCCCTTGCTCGAATTGAGGATGCGGAACTGGACGCCAGCCGCGTCCGTGGCGATCGCCATGGCGCCGCCCAGCGCATCGACTTCCTTGACCAGATGCCCCTTGCCGATGCCGCCAATCGAGGGGTTGCAGGACATCTGTCCCAGGGTCTCGATATTGTGCGTGAGCAGCAGGGTCTTACTACCGGCGCGGGCCGCGGCCAGTGCAGCCTCGGTCCCGGCGTGTCCCCCGCCAACTACGATCACGTCGAATTCGCTAGGAAAATGCATACGCCCAATGCAGTGTCAAAGAGGCGCGATTTTACGCTCATTTCCCTCAAACCGTAAGCCGTTGTTCCACGTGGAACGATCAGGTGCTCTTGCCGCCGCCGTTGTGGCCGATCAGCCCCAGAATCTCGCCACTGTTCTTGGCAAAAGACGGGTCGTTCACCGCGACCAGGCCGCCGAACGACTTGCGCGCCGCTTTGACCTGCAACGGGGTTTCGCCCGCAGCGGGACGCGTACGCTGCGGCAGCGAGCGCGTTGCCGCCGGCAGCGGCTTGGTCGGTCCGGGAAAATAACGCAGGGCGAGCGGTTGGTAGATGAGGCGCTAGACTATCGGTCCTAGCGGCACCGCCAGGGCAAGCGCCGGCAGAGTTTGCAGTGTAAGCGCTGGCTTCTGTGGCACCGCTCACCAGACAAGCCAAAGCAGTAAGGCTGGGACTATGATGTAGTTAAGAACAATGGCTGGAATGGGCTGCACCGCACCCTGGCGCTGCGCTGCAGTCCCCGACGCCAGCACCACCCACGCGCGGCTAGTCAGGGAGAAATTGAAAATATTACCGCACATTATTTCATCAATCCCAGCTCCCTGAAGTACCGGATCGCGCCAGGATGGAAAGGCACCGTGTTGCCTACCAGCATTGATTCTTTGGTGATGTTAGCTACCGCCGGGTGCAACAGCTTGAGCTCCTCGAAATTGTCGAACACCGCCTTGGTGGCCAGATAAGCCGTTGGTTCCGGCAGATCCGCGCTCGCCACCACTGTGGCGAACACGCCGAAAGTCGCCTGCGCCTGATTCGTGCCCTTGTACATCCTGCCCGGCATGCTCGCCTTGCCAAAAAACGGATGGTCCTTGATCATCTGGTCGATCACCGGTCCGGCGACAGCGGCGATATTGGAAGCGCAGGTGTTTGTCGCTTCCTGGACGTTCGCATTGGGGTGGCCGACGATGACAGCGAAAGCGTCGATCCTGTTTTCGCACAGCGCCGACGCCAACTCGGCGGACTTGATCTCGGCGGCAAGCTTTAGCTCTTGCGGCTTGATGCCGTAAGCGTTCAGCACCAGCTCGGTGGTCGCGCGCGTGGCCGAACCTGGATCGCCGATATTGACACGCTTGCCCTTCAGGTCGGCGATGCTCTTGATGTTCGCGTCCTGGCGCGCCACCACGGTGAACAATTCCGGATAGACCGAAAACAGCGCGCGCAGCCTTAATTGGGGCTTGTCCTTGAACGGCCCCATGCCTTTCAGTGCCGTGTACTGCGCATCGCTCTGCGCAAACCCGAGATCAAGCTCGCCCGACATGACGGCGTTGATATTGTATACGGAGCCGCCGGTGGACTCCACCATGCAGCGGTGGCCATGGTCCCTGCGCCCCGCATTGACTAGACGACAGATTGCCCCGCCCAGCGGATAGTAGACGCCGGTGATGGCGCCCGTGCCCACGCTGATCAATTTCTCGGCGCCGCAAGCGCTTTGCACCGTCGCGAGCAGAATACCGGCCGCGGTGAGGACAGCGACAATCGCGGCTTTGAATTGCACGGCGTGATCCTCAGCGGAAATGCTCGAACATTATTACGTAACGCACTCTCAGGGTGCGAGGCGCGCCTCCAGCAACTGGCGCTCGAGCACCAGGGGCTGCGGCAGCCTGTCCTTGAGCTTGGCGAACAGTTCGTCATGCAACTTCAGCTCGCGCTCCCAGGCGACCCGGTCTATGTTGGTTACGCTGGCGTACTTGTCGGCGCCGAATTCCAATCCCTGCCAGTGCAGATCATCGAACTCCGGCATCCATCCCAGCGGCGTCTCGATGGCGTGGGCTTGTCCCTGGCAACGCCCGACAATCCAACTCAGCACGCGCATGTTCTCGCCGAATCCGGGCCAGACGAACTTACCCGTAGCATCCTTGCGGAACCAATTGACCTGGAAAATATGCGGCGGCCGTTTCACTTTTTTGCCTACGGCCAGCCAGTGCTTGAAATAATCGCCCATGTGGTAGCCGCAAAAGGCGATCATCGCGAAAGGATCGCGGCGCACCACTCCAACCTGGCCGACGATGGCCGCAGTGGTTTCGGAACCCATGGTCGCGGCCTTGTACACCCCGTCCTCCCAGTTGAAAGCTTCGACCACCAGCGGCGCGGTGTCGGAGCGCCGTCCGCCGAACAGAAACGCGGAGATCGGCAAACCGTTCGGGTCGTCCCAGGCCGGATCGAGGGAGGGGCACCGCGTCGCCGCGACGGTAAAGCGCGAGTTCGGATGCGCCGCGTTGCGTCCGCATCCCGGGGTCCATGCCTGGCCGGTCCAGTCAATGAGCCTGGCCGGCGGAGTGTCGGTCATGCCTTCCCACCACACGTCGCCCTCGGGCGTCTCGGCGACGTTGGTGAATATGGCGTCGCGCTCGATCGACTTCATGCAGTTAGGGTTGCTGTGGATATTGGTGCCCGGCGCAACACCGAAATAACCGGCCTCGGGGTTGATCGCGTAGAACTTGCCGTCCTCGTGAGGTTTGATCCAGGCGATGTCCTCGCCTACGGTTTCCACCTTCCAGCCTTCGAAGCCTTCGGGTGGAACCAGCATGGCAAGGTTGGTCTTGCCGCAGGCGCTGGGGAAAGCGGCCGCGACATAGTTTTTCTGCCCCTGCGGGTTAGTAATGCCCAAGACAAGCATATGCTCTGCCAACCACCCTTGGTCGCGCGCCATCACCGACGCAATGCGCAGCGCCAGGCATTTCTTGCCCAGCAGCGCATTGCCGCCGTAGCCCGAGCCGTAGGACCAGATCTCGCGCGTCTCGGGAAAGTGGACGATCCATTTTTCGGCGTTGCAGGGCCAGCGCACCGATTTCTCGCCGGCTGCCAGGGGCATGCCGACCGAGTGCATGCAGGGAACGAATTTTCCATTCTCGCCAAGCACGTCGAACACAGCCTGTCCCATGCGAGTCATGATTTTCATGCTCACCACGACATAGGGCGAATCCGACAGCTCAACGCCGATGTGAGCGATGGGCGAACCCAGCGGCCCCATCGAAAACGGCACCACATACATGGTGCGGCCGCGCATGCAACCGTCGAACAGGCGGCCGAGGGTGCCGCGCATTTCCGCCGGCGCAATCCAGTTGTTCGTCGGGCCGGCGTCATCCTGCTTTTCGCTGCAGATGAAGGTGCGCTCCTCGACCCGCGCAACGTCGGACGGATCCGACAGCGCGAGGTAGCTATCAGGCCGCAATTTGGGATTGAGGCGTTTCATCATTCCGGAAGCGACCATTTCCCGGCACAGGCGCTCGAATTCTTCCTGCGAGCCGTCGCACCAAACGATGCGGCCCGGCTTGGCGAGCTGCGCCATTCGCGTGACCCATTCCCGCACGCCGCGGTGTCTGACGAACTCGGGCGCATTTGAAACCGCGGTGTTCCCTGTAATGGGTAGGGTCATAATTTTTTCTGCCTGGTTGTTTACGAAACGCCCCGCAGCCCTGTGCGCCAAGGTCTGGTAACGCAGCGGACCGCCGGAAAAAATGTTTCGCATTCTACAACGAACCCTCGCCTGAAGGGCTAGAGCACCGCGACAATAAACAGACGCCGGAAAGGAAACATGGTTTTACCGTCCGGCTGGCGTGGATAGGCCTGCGCCACACGCTGCCGATACTCGGCTTCGAACGCGGCACGCGCGCCTGGAGCGAGCGCCGCCAGCAAAGGCGCAAGCCAGGTGCCTTTGGTCCATTCCGCCACCGGGTTCTCGCCTTCGAGGGTTTGCAGGTATTCGGTTTCCCAGATGTCGAGCGAACGGGCGAGCGGGGCGAGAAGGCCGTAGTAGGCAGCCGGCTCCAACACCGGCATTGGCCGAAGCAGCCGGGCCAGCGCATCGCGCCAAGGCGGGCTCGAGGCCAGTTCATGCATGAGCCTGTGCGAAGGCGCGGCGAAATTGCGCGGCATTTGCACCGCCAGCACGCCGCCCGACGCGATGTACCCGGCGAGTCGTGCGAACAAAACCGGGTGATCATCCAGCCAATGCAATGCGGCGTTGGAAAAAACGAGATCGTGTTTCTCCGCCGGATTCCAGGAGCCAAGTTCGGATTGTTCCCAGCCAATGTCTGCCTCCTCCTTTCTCGCTTCGGCCAGCATCTGCGGCGACCCATCCACGCCGGTGATGCGGGCACCGGGCCAGCGGCTGCGCAATATTCGGGTAACATTGCCCGTGCCGCAGCCCAGGTCAACGACGATTTGCGGATGCTCCAACGGGATGCGCGCGATCAGATCCAGCGCCGGACGCAGACGCTGTCCGGCGAAACGCGTGTACTGCTGCGGATTCCAGCTCATGCGCTCCTTGCACTCAGGCGTTTGGCGAGACGGAACACCGGCCCCGTCGTAGTCACCAGAATCAACACCCTGGTAAAGTGGGCCGGGCCGCCGGCTACTCCACCTTGATCCCGGCCCGCTACTCCACCTTGCGCCAACGCTCGATGTCGATTTTGATCAAGGCCTGAAACTGCTCCGGCGTTCCCCGCCTGCGGGGGTTACGCCACCTGCGGTGAACAGGTCCTCCATCGCCTTCGACTTCAATATCCGACCCGCCGTAAAAATGCCGAGAGCGAAGATTACACCGGCCAATACGCCTTTCGTATCGAGCCCCTTTCGCATTGTCGAGTTTCAAATTTACCTTAATTGACCTTTCGCGGGGGACTGCGCATCACTTGCCGATGCAGAAATTGGAAAAGATTTCCCCGAGCAAGTCATCGGCAGCGAATTCGCCGGTGATGCTGTTGACTTGCCCCTGTGCCAGTCGCAACTCCTCGGCGAACAGTTCCGGTCGGCCGAAATGCTCACCTGCCCGGGCCGTGTGCTGCACCGCCTGACGCAGCGCCACCAGGTGCCGCTCGCGCGCCATGAACAAGTCTTCCGCGCCCTGCTGCCAGCCGGCGATGCCGAGCAACTCGGCGCGCAGCAAATCCACGCCTGCTCCGGTTTTGGCGGAGAGATAAACACCGCTCGAGGCCTCGCCGCGCTGCACCCGCGGCTCCGCGCCGGCGAGGTCAATCTTGTTGTGCACGAACACGCGCTTTGCGCCTTGGGGAATGCGTGCCACCAGTTCCAGGTCCTGCCCGGTCACGCCGGCGCGCGCATCGACCAACAACAGCACCACGTCGGCGCGTCCGATTTCGCTCCAAGTGCGCGCGACGCCTAGGCGTTCAACCTCGTCCTGGGTATCGCGCAAGCCCGCTGTGTCGACGATGTTCAGCGGTACGCCCGCAATTTGGATCGCCTGGCGCACGCTGTCGCGGGTAGTGCCGGGGATGGGCGTAACGATCGCGAGTTCCTCCCCCGCCAGGCGATTCAGCAGGCTGGACTTGCCGACGTTGGGCTGGCCCGCCAGAACCACCTGCAAGCCGGCGCGCAGCAGGCTTCCTTGCCTACTTTTCGCCAGCGCGGTCTCAAGCGCCTGCAGCAAGCTGGCGTGGCGCCCCTTGGCTTCGGCCCGGTTCAGGGGTTCGATCTCCTCCTCGGGAAAGTCGAGCGTGGCCTCCACTAGCATGCGCAGTTCGATCAATTGCCGCAGCAATTCCTCGATCGCGGCGGAGAACTCGCCGCGCAGCGAACGCAGGGCGCAGCGCGCGGCGCTGTCGGTGGCCGCTTCGATCAAGTCGGCGACGCTCTCGGCTTGAGCCAGGTCGAGCTTGTCATTGAGAAACGCGCGGCGGGTGAATTCGCCCGGCTCGGCCAGGTGCGCGCCCAGATCGAGACAGCGCTTGAGCAGCATCTGCATCACCACCGGACCGCCATGACCCTGCAGCTCGAGCACGTCTTCCCCGGTGTACGAACGCGGGGCGGGGAAATAAAGCGCGAGGCCCTCGTCTATGGCCGTGCCGCGCGCATCGAGAAAGGCCGTCCGGATGGCGCGGCGCGGCGCGGGCAATTTGCCGAGCAGCGCCAGCGCGAGCGGCGAGAGATCTCTGCCCGATACCCGCACCACGCCTATGCCACCGCGTCCGGGAGCCGTGGCTATTGCCGCAATCGTGTCATCCGGCCGGGTCACGAATTAGCCCTCCTCCAGGACGCTAATCTGGAAATTGCGCTCGTTTCAGGCTGGATCGCCGACGATGCCCAAGGCGTCAGCGCCGTGCGGGGGTTTTTCCGCCCTCGATCATGCGGGTGATCTGCCATTGCTGCGCGATGGAGAGAATGTTGTTGACCAGCCAGTAGAGTACCAGGCCCGCAGGGAAGAAAAAGAACATCACGCCAAAGGCGAAGGGCATGATCATCATGACCTTGGCCTGCACCGGATCGGGCGGAACGGGGTTGAGCTTGGTTTGGATGACCATCGATCCCATCATCAGCAGCGGTAACACGTAATAGGGGTCCTGCGCCGACAGATCGTGGATCCACAAGTAGAACGGCGCGTGACGCAACTCGACGCTGGCGAGCAACACCCAATAAAGCGAGATGAACACGGGGATCTGCACCACGATAGGCAGGCAACCCCCCAAGGGGTTGATCTTCTCGGTCTTGTACAGATCCATCATCGCCTGGTTCAGGCGCGCCCGGTCGTTGCCATATTGCTCGCGCAGTTTGGTCATCCGCGGCGTCACCAGCTTCATCTTGGCCATGGATTTGTAGCTCGCCGCCGACAGCGGAAAAAAAACCGCCTTGATGATCACGGTGAGCAGGATGATGGCAACGCCCCAGTTACTCACCCATTTGTACAAGAACTGCAGCAGCCAGAAAAGCGGCGCCGCAACCACGGTCAGCCAGCCGTAATCGACCACCAGATCCAGCCCGGGCGCGATGCTCTTCAGCGCGTCCTGCTCCTGCGGCCCGGCATAAAGCGAAACCGATACGCTGCCGCTGGCATTGGGCGCAATCGCCGCCATCGGCAGAATCACGCCGACCGAGTACAGGTTGTCCTCCAGGCGCTTGGCGTAATATTCGCGCGAGGCCTTTTCCTTTGGCAGCCAGGCGCTGACGAAATAATGCTGCACCATGGCGATCCAGCCGTTTTCGGCGGTCTTGGGGAAACTGGTTTTGTCCTTATCTAGATCGCTGAAAGCAATCTTATGGAATTTTTCCTGCTCGGTGTAGATCGCCGCACCGGTGTAGGTGCTGACCATGGCGCTGTCGCCAGGTGGAGCTTTGCCGTCGCGCAGCAACTGAAAGTAGGCGTGGGCGGCCAGTGGTGTGGCGCCGCCATTGACGATTGCGTGGGTAACGTCGATGACGTAGCTCCCGCGATGGAAGGTGAGCGTCTTCGCGGTTTTCACCCCCTCGGGGCCGGAGGTCTCCAGCCGCACCTGCAGCTTATCCCGTCCATCTGTAAGCGCATACTCTCGCGCATCGGCAGTATAGACGGCCTTGTGCGTTGGCAACCCGGGGCCGATTAAGCCGCTCTGGGCGGCGTAGCGGTACTCGGGGGTAAGCAACACGAAATTCGACTTCTCGTCCAGCGTGTCTTTTTGCTTCAGGAATTCCAGGCGCACAATATCGCCGCCCTGCAAATCGATATCGGCGATGAGCTTATCGGTTTTGACCCGGAGTTTCTCGTGTTTCCCCTTGGCCCACTTGGTCGGCGGTATGGCGTCGCCGGGTTTTTGCTGGAGCGCGGGCGTCGCCTGCGTCGGCACGCTGGGGCTGGGCACTGTCGCCTGGGCCGCGCCCTGTTGCGCGCTTTGCGCGATCGCAGCGGCCGGTGGGCGGTGCTCCTTCTGCCAGGCATCCCACAGGAGCAGCAGTGAGAACGAAAACACGAAAAACAAAATCAGACGTTGCGTATCCATGGGGCTCAGGGAACCGGGTCATAACCGCCGGGATGCGCGGGGTGGCAGCGTGCGATGCGCTTGAGCGCAAGCCAGCTGCCGTACCCGGCACCGTGCTTGTCGATCGCTTCCGCGGCATAATCCGAACAGGAAGGAAAAAAGCGGCAACTGGGCCCGAGCAGCGGACTCAGGCAGTAGCGATAGGCTTTGATCAGGACAAGGAGAAGCTTGCTCACGCCCGCTACTCCCCGTTCGTCTTGCACCAAGCTGCGAGCAATTTCCCGATCTCGGCGCCGCTTGGCTCGCCGCGCTGCGGATTGCGCGCCCTGACGATATAGTCGCGCCGCTGTAAGCGGTGCTGCAGCAGGCGGAAAGCCTCACGCACCAAGCGGCGGAAGCGGTTCCGATCCACTGCGCGGGGCCAGGCGTGTCGTCCGGCAATCACACCCAGGCGCGGGCCGCTATCGCTAGGCATCGAGTGCAGTTGCATGCCACCAGCGCTTGCACACCGACCACGGGCGAGCACTGGGGTGATCTGCGCCTTGCGGCGCAGTCTTTGCTCCACGGAGAAGCCGAACTGGGAGCTTGACCTCAAACCGAAAGGCGGGCCCGGCCGCGGGCACGGCGTGCGCGAATGACCGCGCGACCGCCGCGGGTGCGCATGCGCACAAGAAAGCCGTGAGTGCGTTTTCTGCGGACAACGGAGGGCTGATAGGTGCGCTTCATATGCTGGGATTCTTTCTTGCTTAGAACAGAACCCTTTATTTAACCTCAAAATGCCATTTTGTGTCAATACAATCGTGAAGTTTGGTAGTGCATCAGTTTGAATTGTCATATATTGGCACTCTATGTCCGGGCGTACTAAAATGCGTGCATGGCCACTC
This sequence comes from Betaproteobacteria bacterium, assembly GCA_016234705.1. Lineage (GTDB taxonomy): Bacteria > Pseudomonadota > Gammaproteobacteria > Burkholderiales > SG8-39 > 2-12-FULL-64-23. The sequence continues at coordinate 9,492 of JACRAS010000231.1, forward strand.
AACCGAAGCGCCCGCGCGATGCAAACCAGTTAGCTAAGTTCATTGTTGACCTTTCAACTGGCGAAATTGCTGAACCGGACCCCAATACTGGCAAAGACCTCGCCGCAGTCCTCAGGGGACGATCAGGCGGCCTGAAGGGCGGGCAAGCGCGCGCCATCGCCCTTTCCCCTCGTAAGCGCAAGCAAATCGCCAAGAAAGCTGCCAATACTCGCTGGTCCAAGAAGTAATCCCTTCTGCTGTATAAAACCCCATGTAGGTGGTTTTGTCACGTACGTAGTATACAACGCCACAAAACCCTGATATGCTTGGGCCGTTATCTAGAAAAGGTATGCGGCCATGTACACAGTAAAGCCAGATGGTTCCATAGAATGCCTCACCGCCAAGGAAGCAATTGACCTCCAGCGGTTGATTCAATCGACGCGAATAGAGCCGCGTCCGACTTCTCGCGGGCAGCCGGCAAAACAGCCAATCGACGGCGATGAGTCAGCACCAGAAATTGCTAAGCAACTTGAACAATACAACGGGACGGAAATCAGTTCCGCACAGTTGATGCCCATAATCGGAGCTAAATCTTCTTCCGGCGTAGGGTCGAGACTTTATCACCTGCAGAATCGCATTCCTCTTAGTGAACACGTCAAGCTTACGAAGCACAGGGACAAAAAAGGGGTTGTGACCTGGAAGGTTAAATTGCTATGAACAAAAAGCGAAGGGCCAGACGTGCGACCGTCCAGCCCTTCTGTGCAACGTTTTTGTCCCCACGGACCCCACCCCTGAGCGGGAAGCTCGGAGTAGAAAGGAGGTAAGCGCCATGAAACAAGCCGCGTATATGATCCTAGCCGCGCCTGCGTTCGCCGAGCAGTACACGAGTAATAAGCGTGTTCGGCCAGCGATTACATAGAGCCTAACCGTACCTCGGTAGATGTTGCGATCTACCGAAGTACATCTTAAGCATAAATCCATATCTCGTCCACATTATTTTACGTGCTAAGTGCGTAGGTTGTTGATTGCTTTATATTATCAAACTGAATAAAATGCTTGACAAACCCCCTCTCAAAGTGCACAATATGCTTGAGAGGATAAATTATGAACCGCCTAAGCTTGCAAGATCGTACCCAAATCCTTGGCTGCCTAGTCGAGGGAAACAGCATGCGCGCTACCGCCCGGATGTGTGATGTGAGCTTCAACACGGTCTCAAAGCTGCTGATCGACGTGGGGTCGGCCTGTTACGATTACCAGGACAAGACCCTGCGGAACCTCCCTTGCAAGCGCGTTCAGTGCGATGAGATTTGGTCATTCTGCTATGCCAAGGAAAGGAACGTACCCGAGGATAAGCGCGGGGAGTTCGGCATAGGTGACGTTTATACTTGGGTAGCGATCGACGCGGACACCAAGCTAGTACCCTGCTGGCTAGTGGGCAAGCGTGACCCGGAATATGCCTACGGGTTCATTCATGACCTATCTATCCGGCTTGCTAATCGCATACAGCTTTCAACGGACGGTCTCAAAACCTATGTGGTGGCCGTTGAGGGTGCGTTCGGCATAGATATCGACTACGCCATGCTCGTGAAGCTCTACGGGGCCGCCGGCGCTAATGATGAGCGGCGCTATAGCCCCGCTGAGTGCACCGGGACCATGAAGCGCAAGATCATCGGCAATCCCGACGAACAGCATGTATCAACTAGCTTTGTGGAACGCCAGAACCTAACCATGCGCATGGCGATGCGGCGCTTTACCAGACTCACGAATGCGTTTTCAAAGAAGATCGAGAATCACGCTCACGCCGTGGCGCTTCACTACATGTACTACAACTTCGGGCGCATCCACAAGACGCTGCGCGTGACTCCTGCAATGCAGGCCGGAATCAGCGATCACGTTTGGTCGCTTGAGGAAATCACTTCTCTTAGCGACTAGACTAAAGGCAATTCAGAGTCCAAAAAGACCCTTTCCAAGCCAGCCTAGCAATGCCGCTACGCCGGCCCCGAAAATTCCTATTACTACCCAAGCTGCGCCCTTAAGAAACACAAGCGCGCTTTGCATTCCTCGAATGGCTATTGTCATCTCATCGTGACCGCCCTTGCGAACTTCTACTTCCGCTTTAAGGTCATTTGCGAGACCTCCAATCTGCGCATTGTGGGCGTCTAACGAATCCTTGAAACGTTGATACCATGTTTCGTGAGATTTGACCTCATCTCTCAACGTCAACATATCTTCCTGAAGCCGCTTTACTAGGTCAGTAACAGACTGCAGCGCCACGGGGTGGTACTTCTGCATCACTTGAATTAACTCATCTGGGAAATCATCCAGCGGTGCAACTGGGGCCGGGAACTCACCAACCTCTGATCCTTCTAACTTATAGAAGGTTGCCGCAATTACTTTTTTGCCCGGAATCAGCGCAAATGGTGTTGACGAGAAATTGAATAATCCGAGTAGCAACCGGCCCTCGTATCGCGGGTCAATCGTAAATCCGCCAAGCGTTAGAATTCCAGCGTGACTTAGCTTCCGCTTCGGGCTCAGTTGGGCCACCATATTCTCCGGTAGCTTAAGCCGCTCTTCTGTCAGGACGAACACAGCTTCGCCTGGTTCCACATTTAGATTCTGCTTCTCGGTCTCAGTAAGCTTAGTTGCGTCGATTGGGCTGGTATAGCGAGCCTTCAATATGCGCGCACTTAATCTGAAGTCGTACTTCACCCCTTCGACGCAAGAGAAGTCACCGCCTTGAATGAACGATCCTTCTTCTACGGCCGCTCGAAGTTCTTTTCCAGTAATCATCGTCGGCATTTTTTCATCCTCACGCTCGACCCACGCCGGAAAGTGTAACGCTAGCGCCAGAGCATTCATAGCTTTACTTACCTCTGTTTAAGTCGTCCAGATTCGATAAGCCTATTCACTTCTTTCCAAATGAATCCGCGCGCGATTGCCGACATTGAATTGCCGAAACCCTGCATCTTCTGCAAATCATCCAAATACGCGAGTAACTTCTGCTCCGCTCCCGTTACCTCAAGCGTGACCGCAACCTCTTCGTTTTTCGGTCTGCCGTTTTTCCTCTTAATCATGGATCAACAATAGCATAAAAACCCGGTTTTAACAGGGTTTTTATGAATAGCCAATATGACGCTCGTTATACCCAAATAACGGGCGTAAGATATTGAAAAACTAGGGGAGGGAAACCGCTCAGGCGTGGCTATTTAGGCAAAAAACAGGCCAATTTAATTTCAAACTGACGCACTACCTGAAGTTTAGGTAAATAAATGCCTGTGGATAACTTGGCCGCGACCGTCTAAAATGTGCTCTTGCTTTCGTCTTCAATCCCAAGCTTCTTTACATACTAAAACAAGGCTATGGAAAGATTCTGGCTTTCCTGCCTGAGCCGCTTAGAAAATGAGCTCCCGGCACAGCAGTTCAACACCTGGATCAAGCCCCTCCGACTCGACGGCAAGACGCCTTCCGGGCAGATTGCTCTCCTGGCGCCAAACCGCTTCGTCTTGGACTGGATCAAGAACCGCTACCTCGCTCGGATCGAGGCGATGGCGGCCGAGTATTTTTCCTCACCCATACACGTAAGCCTGGCCATGGCGCAAGCCGCGGCCGCGCCGCCGGCGGCGGCCTCGGTCACACAGCCCGCGCGGCGGCGTTCCAGCGGCCACGAAAAGGCGGGCCTGATTCCAGAGTTTACCTTCGACAATTTCGTTATCGGCAAGGCCAACCAGCTGGCGCGCGCCGCGGGGCTGCAGGTGTCCGAGCACCCCGGCACTTCCTACAATCCACTATTTGTCTATGGCGGGGTCGGGTTGGGTAAGACGCACTTGATCCACGCGGTGGGTAATAACGTGCTGGCTCAGCATCCCACCGCGAAGGTGCGCTACCTGCACGCCGCGCAGTATATCTCTGACGTGGTGCGTGCCTACCACCAAAAATCCTTCGACGAGTTCAAGCGCTACTACCATTCGCTCGACCTGCTGCTGATAGACGATATTCAGTTCTTCAGCGGCAAGGACCGAACCCAGGAAGAATTCTTCTACGCCTTCAACGCGCTGATCGAAGCGCACAAGCAGGTAATTATCACCTGCGATACCTACCCCAAGGACATCAGCGGCATCGAAGAGAGGCTAAAGTCGCGCTTCTCCTGGGGGCTTTCGGTAGGCATCGAGCCGCCGGAGCAAGAAATGCGCGTGGCCATCATTCTGAAAAAGGCCGAGGCCATCTCGGTGCGCCTGGACGAGGAAGTCGCGTTCTTCATCGCCAAACACATCCGCTCCAACGTGCGCGAACTGGAAGGGGCGCTAAAAAGCGTTATCGCCTTTTCCCGCTTCAACGGCAAGGATATTTCGCTCGATCTGGCCAAGGAAGCGCTCAAGGATCTGCTGTCGGTGCAAAACCGTCAAATTTCCATCGACAATATTCAAAAAACCGTGGCGGAATTCTACAAGATAAAGATCTCCGACATGCACTCTAAGAAACGCAGCCGCAACGTCGCCCGCCCGCGCCAAATGGCAATGGCTCTGGCGAAGGAACTGACTCAGCACAGTCTGCCCGACATCGGTGATGCCTTCGGCAACCGCGATCACACGACGGTTCTGCACGCCTGCCGCACGATTGCCTCCTTACGCGAGAAACACACCGAGATAAATCACGACTACCACGTGCTGGAACAGGTGCTGAAAGGGTGAACACTCCTGCTAACAACTTTCCGGCTTCCTGTGGATTACTCGGGATTTTACCCCAAGCCCGATTGTGCCCACAAACCATAAAAAATTGCTAACAGTGTTATACACGCCAGAAAAACAGACTAGCAATAGGAATACAAAGGGAAATGCCGAGATATCCCCGGAAAGATGCTGCATCATCATCATTATCAGGAAAATATAATGAATATTATTAAGATAAATAGAGAGCCTTTACTCGAACCGCTTAATGCTGTTTCCGGCATCATCGAGCGGCGTCACACCTTGCCCATCCTCTCCAACGTACTTCTGGAACACAAAGGCTTGGACATAACCATCGTCGCCACCGATATTGAGATCCAAATTTCGGCTCGGACCGTCTGCGACAACCCGGGAGAGGCCAAAGCCATTACCGTAGGCGCGAGGAAACTGCTGGACATCCTGCGCGCCCTGCCCGAGCAGTCCGAGGTGACGCTGACGCTTCAGGAAAAGAAACTGCAGGTTAAAGCAGCTAAGAGCCGGTTCAATTTGCAGACCTTGCCGGCGGAGGACTTCCCTAGGTTGTCCCTGGCCGAGGGCGCGAGCACCAAGATGACGCTGCCGCAAAAGGTGCTAAAGCAGTTGTTTCTTTCAGTGCAGTACGCCATGGCGCAGCAGGACATCCGCTATTACCTCAATGGCCTACTGCTGGTGACGGGGGGAGACAAAATTACCGTCGTGGCCACGGACGGCCATCGACTCGCCCTTGCGAGCGCGGCGCACAAGACAGACGGCGCGCAAGAGGTGATCCTGCCGCGCAAGACCATCCTCGAGTTGTCCAAGCTCATGTCCGACAGCGAAGATCCGGTCGACGTGGAACTGTCACCGACGCAAGCACGTTTCTCCTTCGGCAGCATCGTTCTTATCTCGAAATTGGTGGACGGCAAGTTTCCTGATTACACGCGTGTTATCCCGACTACGCACAACAAAAAGTTATTGCTCAACCGGACCGTGCTGCTGCAAGCGTTGCAGCGCGCCGCCATTCTTACCAACGAGAAGTTCAAAGGCGTGCGTTGGATGCTGGTCGACGGCAGCCTCAAAATCATCTGCAGCAATAACGAACAAGAAGAAGCGCAAGTGGAACTCGATGTGACTTACACCGGCGAGGCCCTGGATATAGGCTTCAACGTCAACTATCTGCAGGACGTGCTCAACAATCTGGATTGCAGCGAGGTCGAGTGCGCTTTGGGAGACGCCAACTCGAGCGCCTTGATCACCGTTCCGGGAAATGACAATTTCAAGTACGTCGTCATGCCGATGCGCATCTGACAGGCTTTGCGCAAAAAACAGCCATAATTTATTTAACATATGGCAAGTCTGTCACAGGTTAAGAGAACAACAGGAATGAACGATAAAACGAATCCGCGGCATGCCGGTAACGGCGATTACGAAGAAAGCAGCATCAGAGTTCTGAAGGGTCTGGATGCGGTACGCAAACGTCCCGGCATGTACATCGGCGACACCTCGGACGGCACCGGACTGCACCACATGGTGTTCGAAGTGGTGGACAATGCCATCGACGAGGCCCTGGCCGGCTATTGCGACGACATCACGGTAACGATTCACACCGACAACTCGATCAGCGTCACCGACAACGGCCGCGGCATTCCCACCGGGAAGCATCCAGATGACGAGCAAGGGCGCTCGACCGCCGAAATCGTCATGACCGAGTTGCATGCCGGCGGCAAATTCGACAACAAGTCGTACAAGATCGCGGGCGGTCTGCACGGCGTCGGCGTGTCCGTGGTAAATGCCTTGTCCGGGTGGCTGCGCCTGACCATACGCCGCGATGGAAAAACCTACGGCATGGAATTCCGCGACGGGGTTCCCACCGCGCCGCTGCAGCAAACCGGCACCACGGAGCGCCGCGGCACCGAGGTGCATTTCCTGGCGAGCACCGCCACCTTCAGTACGGTCGAATATCACTATGACATCTTGGCGAAGCGGCTGCGCGAACTGTCCTTCCTCAACAACGGCGTCAAGATCCGGTTGGTGGACCAACTCGCGGGGAAGGAGGAAAACTTCGCTTTTTCCGGCGGCGTGAAGGGTTTTGTCGAGTTCATCAACCGCAATAAAACAGTGCTGCACGCCAACATATTCCATGCCGTCGGCGAGAAAGACGGCATCATCGTGGAAGTCGCGATGCAATGGAACGACTCGTATCAGGAGCAGGTACTTTGCTTCACCAACAACATCCCGCAACGCGACGGGGGCACCCATCTCACCGGACTGCGCACGGCGATGACGCGCACGCTCAACCAGTACATCGAGGGTCAGGAACTGGCGAAGAAGGCCAAAGTCGAGACCACCGGGGAGGACATGCGCGAGGGTCTGAGTTGCGTGCTTTCGGTGAAAGTGCCGGAGCCTAAGTTCTCCTCGCAGACCAAGGACAAGCTGGTGAGTTCCGAAGTGCAGCCGCTGGTGCAGGAGGTGGTCGCGGCCAAGCTTGCGGAGTTTCTGCTCGAGCGGCCCGGCGACGCAAAGACCATCACCGCCAAGATCGTCGACGCCGCGCGCGCGCGGGAAGCCGCGAGGAAGGCGCGCGAAATGACGCGGCGCAAGGGCGTGCTCGATGGCATGGGGCTGCCGGGCAAGCTCGCCGACTGCCAGGAGAAGGATCCGGCGCTATGCGAAATCTATCTGGTGGAGGGAGACTCCGCCGGCGGCTCCGCCAAGCAGGGGCGCGACCGCAAGTTCCAGGCGATCCTGCCGCTCAAGGGCAAAATACTCAACGTAGAGAAGGCACGCTTCGACAAGCTTATCTCTTTCGCCGAGATCGCTACCCTGATCACCGCCCTCGGAACGGGCATCAAGGACGACTACAACCTCGGCAAACTGCGCTATCACCGCATTATCATCATGACGGACGCTGACGTCGACGGCGCACACATCCGCACGCTGCTGCTGACCTTTTTCTATAGGCAAATGCCGGATCTGGTCGAGCGCGGCCACATCTATATCGCCCAGCCGCCGCTGTTCAAGGCCAAGATCGGCAAGGAGGAGCGTTACCTCAAGGACGAGCACGAGTTGTCTCAGTATATGCTCAAGCAGGCCCTGGTAGGCGCAACGCTGATGCCGCAACAGCATAGCCAGCCGGTCGCGGGCGAGGCGCTGCAGCAGCTTGCGAGCTCGTATTTGCTCGCGCGCGCCGTTATCGACCGCATTGCGCGGCTCATCGACCGTGACGTGCTGGCTGCGATCCTGAGTAACGGACTGAAACTGGACCTGCACGACGCCGAAACCGCGCGCGCGAGCGCCGAGCGGCTACAACGCGTGCTAGCCGACAAGGAAATGGTCGTGACCCCGCGCTTCGACGAAAAGCACGAGCGGCACCGCCTCCTGATCGAGCGCAGCGTGCATGGCAACAGCCGCAGATGCGTTATCGACGAAGATTTTCTGCTCTCCGGCGACTATCAGCAATTGCTCGGCACGGCGCAGTTGCTGCAGGGCCTGATCGGCCCCGGCGCCTTCGTCACGCGCGGCGAAAAGCGGCAGGCGGTGAGTGATTTCGGCGAGGTAATGGCCTGGCTGCTGCAGGAGGTGGAGAAAAATGCCGCGCTGCAGCGCTACAAGGGCCTGGGCGAGATGAACCCGGAGCAGTTATGGGAAACCACCATGGACCCGACCAAGCGGCGGCTGTTGCGCGTGCAGATCGAGGACGGGATCGCAGCCGACGAGATCTTTTCAAAACTGATGGGCGACGACGTCGAGCCGCGCCGGGCGTTCATCGAGAGCAATGCGCTGATCGCGCGGCTCGATATCTAGCCGGCCCCGGCCGGGCAAAGCCGCGGCTTTGCCCGGATCAAACGATATTCAGGTGCTCGATGCCAGCGCTCATGTCTTTGTTCTTCGAGTCCTTGCCGTGCAGTTTGATGTTTAGCCGCAGGTCGTTGACCGAGTCGGCGTTTCTGAGCCCGTCTTCGTAGCTGATCTTGCCGTCCTCGTACAGGTCGAACAGCGCCTGGTCGAATGTCTGCATGCCCAGTTCGCGCGACTTCTTCATGATTTCCTTGATTTCGTGCACTTCGCCCTTGAAAATCAAGTCGGCGATCAGCGGCGAGTTAAGCATGATCTCGATCGCGGCGGCGCGCCCCTTGCCTTCTTTCAGCGGAATCAGCCGCTGCGACACCAGCGCCTTGAGGTTGAGCGAAAGGTCCATCAGCAGCTGTGCCCTGCGTTCCTCGGGAAAGAAATTTATGATGCGGTCCAGCGCCTGGTTGGCGCTGTTGGCGTGCAGCGTACCCATGCAGAGGTGGCCGGTTTCGGCGAAAGCCACCGCGTGCTCCATGGTTTCCTTCGAGCGGATCTCGCCGATCAGGATCACGTCCGGGGCCTGGCGCAGGGTGTTGTGCAGCGCCGCCTCCCAGGATGCTGTATCAACCCCCACTTCGCGCTGGGTGATCAGGCAATTGACGTGCGGATGCACGTACTCGACCGGATCCTCGATGGTAATGATGTGGCCGTAGCTGTTGTGGTTGCGGTAGCCGATCATCGCCGCGAGCGTAGTCGATTTGCCCGAGCCGGTGCCGCCCACCATGATCACCAGTCCGCGTTTGTTCATGACCACATCTTTGAGTACCGGCGGCAGGCCCAGATCCTCGAACTTGGGTATGGTCGTGGTGATCGTGCGCATCACCATGCCGATCTTGCCTTGCTGCACGAAGCAGTTTACGCGGAAGCGGCCGATGCCTGCGGGGGCGATGGCGAAGTTGCACTCCTTGGTCGCCTCGAATTCGGCTGCCTGCTTGTCATTCATCATTGCGCGCACCAGATCGGCGGTATGCTGGCCGGTAAGCTTCTGGTCCATGACCGGCGTCATCTTGCCGTCAAGCTTCATCGCCGGCGGAAAGTCGGCGGTGATGAACAGGTCGGAACCCTTCTTGCTGAGCATCAGCCGCAGCAGGTCGTACATGAACTTGGTTGACTGGCCGCTATCCATATTTCACCTCGTTGACTGTTTGGTCCAACTATACCCGCATATTGTATGCATCTTCGGCCGCCTGCGCTTCGCGCGCCCCTGACGTTGGCGGCACCTAGGCCAGGCTTGCACCCGGCTTTCGCAGCCCGAGTCTGCTAGCCGGGAAAAGTGTCTTTGTTGGCGGCCTTGCTGCGCGCTTCGGCGTTCGTGATTACGTTTCTTTTCACCAGGTCCTGCAGGTCCTGATCAAGAGTTTTCATGCCAAACTGCTGGCCGGTCTGGATCGCCGAGTACATCTGCGCGATCTTCGCTTCGCGGATCAGGTTGTTGATAGCCGGCGTGCCGATCATTATTTCGTGTGCAGCGACCCGGCCAGCGCCGTCCTTGGTCTTGAGCAGCGTTTGCGAAATGATCGCCTTCAGCGAGGTGGATATCATCGCGCGTATCATGTCCTTTTCCGCTGCCGGGAACACGTCGACGATGCGGTCGATGGTCTTCGCGGCCGAGCTGGTGTGCAGCGTGCCGAACACCAGGTGGCCGGTTTCGGCGCCAGACAGCGCCAGGCGGATAGTCTCGAGGTCGCGCATTTCGCCCACCAGGATCACGTCCGGGTCCTGGCGCAGCGCCGAGCGCAGCGCATTGTTGAACGAAAGCGTGTGCGGACCGACTTCGCGCTGGTTGATCAGGCATTTCTTCGATTCGTGCACGAACTCGATTGGATCCTCGATCGTGAGGATGTGTCCTTCTTCGGTTTCATTCTTGTGATTGACCATCGCCGCCAGCGTCGTGGATTTGCCCGATCCAGTCGGCCCGGTCACCAGCACCACGCCGCGCGGCTGGTCGGCGATCGATTCAAAGATTTTCGGGCACTTCAGATCGGCGAGCGACAGGATCTTGGACGGAATGGTCCGCATTACCGCCCCGGCGCCGCGGTTCTGGACGAAGGCGTTGACGCGAAAACGCGCGAGGCCGGGGATGGCGAAGGAAAAATCGCACTCCAGGTTTTCCTCGTAGAATTTGCGCTGGCCGTCGTTCATGATGTCATAGATCATGCCGTGGACGTCCTTGTGGTCCATCGGCGGCAGGTTGATGCGCTTGATGTCGCCATGCACGCGGATCATGGGCGGCAGGCCCGACGAAAGATGCAGGTCGGATGCCTTGTTTTTGACCACGAAGGCAAGCAGTTCAGAGATATCCATTTATAATCGCTCCATGCTGAGTGACGCGCCAGGCGAGAACGCAACTGACCGAGTGGGAGCGATTTATCGCTGCTTTCCCGCGTTCACGCCCGCGCCAAATTATGTCCACAATCGAGACTAACTTGCAAGTCGTAAGAACGCGCATCGCTGCGGCGGCGTGCTCGGCCGGGCGCAAGCCCGGCGATATTACCCTGCTGGCGGTGAGCAAGACCTTCGCCGCAGGCGAGGTGCGTGCGGCGTATGCGGCGGGGCAGCGCGAATTCGGCGAGAATTACGTGCAGGAGGCGGTGGAGAAGATCGCCGCGCTGGCGGCTCTGCCGCTCATTTGGCACTTTATCGGCCCGATCCAGAGCAATAAGACGCGAGCTATCGCCGAGCATTTCGATTGGGTGCATTCGGTCGCGCGCGAGAAAATCGCGCTGCGCCTGGCCGAGGCGCGCCCGCCGGAGTTGGGTCCGCTCGACGTCTGCCTGCAGGTGAACGTGAGCGGGGAAACGAGCAGGAGCGGTGTGGCGGCGGACGCAGTGCCGCCGCTGGCCGAGGCGGTACGTAGCCTGCCGCGGCTCAGGTTGCGCGGTCTGATGGCCATTCCGGAGCCCAGCGACGATATCGAGTCGCAGCGCCGGCGCTTCAGGGGCCTGCGCCTTCTGTTGGAGCAACTCAACGCCGCCGGTTTCGGGCTCGATACCCTGTCGATGGGCATGTCGCAGGACCTGGAGGCGGCGGTGATGGAGGGGGCTACCATCGTTCGGGTAGGTACGGCGATATTCGGTGAAAGGGCTAAGGCGTGAAAATTACATTTATCGGCGGTGGCAATATGGCCGCGGCCCTGCTCGGGGGCCTCATCGGCAAGGGCCATGATCCAGCCGGCATCCGCGTGGTCGAGATTCAAGCCGAGGCGCGCGCGCGGCTCGCCGCGCAGTTCGGCGTCGTCTGCGCGGACAGCGTGGCCGCAGCCGCGCCGCTGGGCGAGGCGGTGGTGCTGGCAGTCAAGCCGCAGCAGATGCGCGCGGCAGCTCAGGCGCTGCAACCGCGACTTGGGCGCGAACTCGTGATCACCATCGCCGCCGGTATCCGTCTGGTCGATTTGTCGCGTTGGCTCGGCGGCTACGCCACTCTGGTGCGCTGCATGCCCAACACGCCGGCGCTCATCGGCGCCGGCATCACCGGCCTGTACGCGAACGTTGGAGTCGGCTCCGCCCAGCGCGCCTTGAGTGAGTCCATACTCGGCGCGGTGGGCGCGACGCTATGGGTGCCGGAGGAAAGCCTGCTCGATCCGGTCACGGCGATTTCCGGCAGCGGGCCAGCTTACGTTTTCTACTTCATCGAGGCGGTGCAGCAGGCGGCGCAGGAAATGGGCTTTTCCGCCGCAGACGCCAAGAAGCTCGCGGTCGAGACCTTCGTCGGGACAGCCAGACTCGCGGCGCAGAGCCCGGAGAACCTGGCGCTGCTGCGCGAGCGCGTCACCTCCAAGGGCGGAACGACCGAGCGCGCCCTTGCCAGCATGGATGCCGACCGGGTCAAGGATCTGATTGTGCGGGCGCTGCACGCGGCCAACCGGCGCGCGCGGGAGCTGGGTGAGCAGCTGGGTACGGACAAATAAATGTTTAGCCAAATTCTGCGTTTCCTGCTTGACACGGTATTGGGGTTTTTTGTTTTCGTGCTCCTGGTGCGCTTCTATCTGCAACTCTTGCGCGCGCCGTTTCGGAATCCTCTGGGGCAGTTCGTCACCGCCCTGACGAACTGGCTGGTACTACCGGCGCGGCGCTTGATTCCAGGCATGCTCGGCTTGGATCTGGCGAGTTTCCTGCTCGCCTGGCTCATAGAGGCGCTGCTTCTGTTGCTGCTCTATCTGCTTAAGGGGGAAAGCCCCGGCTCTGCGTTGGGGGTACTGGCAGGCGTTTTTTTTAGCGTGGCCCTGCTTGAATTGGTGCGTTTTAGCCTGTATTTGTTGATTGGCGTCATTCTGATTCAGGCGGTGATCAGTTGGGTCAACCCGTACGCGCCGCTGGCGCCGCTGTTCAACGCGCTTACTGCCCCTTTCCTGCGTCCGTTCCGGCGCTTGGTTCCGCCCATAGGCAACGTCGACTTGTCACCGCTGTTCGCGTTGGTCGCGACACAACTGCTGCTGATCCCGCTCGAGTACCTCACGCGCTCGGTGGCGCAGTTGCTTTGAGCTGGTATCAGATCGGTCGCGACGGAGTCAGGCTCCAGATTCAAGCCCAGCCTGGCGCCAAGCACACCGAGGTCGCCGGCTTGTACGGCGATTGTCTCAAGCTGCGTCTGGCTTCGCCCCCCGTGGAGGGGAAAGCCAACGAATGTCTGATCGAATTCCTGGCCGAGCGCTTGGGCGTGAAGCGGGGTCAGGTAAAGATCACCCGGGGACTAAGCTCGCGCCGCAAGAACGTGTTTGTCGCGGTGACGGGGTTTCAACCCAAGGCTTTGCTTGAGAAAGACGGCGAATAGGCCGGACCCTGGATCGCTGCGCAGGAGATTGCTGCGCCAGGTTTACCGTTGCGCCTGACTGCCTTCAGCCAGTTCCCGCGTCATAGACGATCCGGCCCTGCACCAGGGTGTAGCGCACCTTGCCAGGCAGTTCGATGCCGAGGAAGGGCGTGTTCTTGCCCTGGCTTTTAAGCGCGGCGGCGCTCACCTTGCTGTAGTGTTCCGCATCGAATACGCAGACATCGGCCGTATAGCCCTCTGACAGGTGGCCGGCATCCAGGCCGAGAATGCGCGCCGGTTCCTGCGTGATGCGCGCGAGCGCTTGCACCAGCGGCACCTTCATTTCGAGCGCCCACTTCAGCGTCAGCGGCAGCAGTAGTTCCAGGCCGGTGGCGCCGGCTTCCGCTTCGCCGAAAGGCAGCAGCTTCGAATCCTCGTCTACCGGCGCGTGGTCGGAACAAAGCGCGTCGATGGTGCCGTCCTTCAATCCCTCGCGCAGCGCGTCGCGGTCGCGCGCGCTTCTGAGCGGCGGAAGCAGGTGACAATGCGAGTCGAAATAGCCTAGATCCATTTCCGACAAGTGGGCGTGGTGGATGCCGACGTCGCAACTGAGTGGCAAGCCGTCGCGCTTGGCCGCGCGCACCATGGCCACCGCTTCGCGCGTCGACAGGCGGCACAGGTGCACGCGCGTACCGGTGGCTCGCATCAGATGGATGATGGTGGCAACGGCGATGGTTTCGGCAAAGGCGGGAATTCCGGGCAGCCCCAGGCGCGTGGCCACCTCGCCGTCGTGCGCCACCCCGTCCTTCGCCAGATATCCGTCCTGCGGGCGCAGCCAGACGCAGAAGCCGAAGGTGGCGGCGTACTGCAGCGCGCGCCACAGCACCTGATTGTCCGGCAGCGGCACATCGGCATGGGAGAAGCCGACGCAGCCGGCATCGCGCAGTTCCGCCATTTCGGTAAGCTGCTCGCCGGCGAGGCCTACGGTGAGCGCGCCGATCGGATAAACGTGCGCCAGGTTAAGCGTCTTGGCGCGGTGCTTGAGCATCTCCACCAGGCCGGGTTCGTCCAGCGTCGGCTCGGTGTCGGGCGGACAGGCTAGGCTGGTCACGCCGCCCGCGACCGCGGCCAGCATTTCCGATTCCAGCGTCGCCTTATACTCGAATCCGGGCTCGCGCAACCGCGCCGACAGGTCGATCAGCCCCGGACACACCACCAGGCCCGCAGCGTCGATCACGCGCTTGGCGCTGAAACTGCCCGGTGCGTTGCCCACGGCAGCGACCTTTCCGGCGGCGACAAACAGGTCGGCCCGTGTGTCGATGTTGTTTGTCGGGTCGATCAGGCGCCCGTTCTTGATATGAATTTTCATCTAATTCAATTCCCTGCCAGTATGCTCATCACCGCCATTCTGACAGCGATGCCGAAAGTCACCTGCGGCAGGATCACCGCTTGTGAGCCGTCAGCCACCGCGGAATCTATTTCCACGCCGCGGTTCATCGGTCCCGGGTGCATGACGATCGCATCGGGCTTGGCCAGCGCCAGCTTTTCCGGGGTCAGGCCGTAGTACTTGAAAAATTCCTGCGCGGAAGGCAGCAGCGCACCGCGCATGCGCTCGCTCTGCAGGCGCAACATCACTACCACGTCGACGTCGCGCAGGCCCTGTTCCAGGTCGTGAAACACCGTGACTCCCAGCTTTTCCACGCCCGCGGGGATCAGAGTCATGGGTCCGATCACGCGCAGGTCGGGCGTGCCCATCAGGGTGAGCGCGTGGATCAGCGAACGCGCCACGCGCGAATGCAGCACGTCGCCGACGACGGCCACCGACAGCCTGGTGAAATCCTTTTTGTAATGGCGGATGGTGTAGAGGTCGAGCAGGCCCTGGGTCGGGTGGGCGTGGCGCCCGTCGCCGGCGTTGATAACGTGCAGGTGGCTGGCAACATGGCTCGCGATTAAGTGCGGCGCGCCGCTCTGCGCGTGCCGCACCACGAACATGTCCGCATGCATGGCTGAGAGATTGTCCACCGTGTCGAGCAGGGTCTCGCCCTTGGTATGGGAGGATACGGCGATGTTGAGATTGATGACGTCGGCCGAGAGGCGCTTGGCGGCGATCTCGAAGGTGGTGCGGGTGCGGGTGGAGGGCTCGAAGAACAAGTTGAACACCGATTTGCCACGCAACAGCGGCACTTTCTTGACCTCGCGCGCCGTGACGCCGACGAAAGAGATGGCGGTATCGAGGATATGGGTAAGAATCTCGCGCGGCAGACCCTCGATGGTAAGCAGATGCTGCAGCTCGCCTTTGTCGTTCAGTTGTGGGTTACGCATCCAGTTTAAGCCTGAGATTGCCGTTCTCGTCCCGGTCCAGCACCAGCATGCGCCCCTGCGGCACCTCCAGCCGAGCGCCTACATACTGCGCGGCGACCGGCAACTCGCGCCCGCCGCGGTCGATCAGTACGGCGAGGCTGATCGAAGCCGGCCGGCCGTAATCGAACAATTCGTTCATCGCCCCGCGCACGGTGCGGCCGGTGTAGAGCACGTCGTCGACCAGCACGATATGGCGGCCGTTGACCTCGAACTGGATCTGCGTCGGCTTGATCTGCGGATGCAGCCCGGTCTTGTCGAAATCGTCGCGGTAGAAGGAGATATCGAGCAAACCCAACGGCAGCGCGATGCCGAGCGCCGCATGCAGCCGCTCGGCCAGCCAGACGCCGCCGGTATGGATGCCGACCAGGGCGGTATCGGCGGTGACCTGCGGTTTGAGCTGGCGTACCAGCTCCGCGCACAGCGCTTCGGGATCAGGAAGAACCGGGGTCATCGAAATAGCTTTGCAAAATGATCTGTGCCGACACCTGATGGGCGTGCAGTTTGTGCTTGCGCCCCCCTTTTCCCGCTGCCCGTAACGCCTCTTCGGCGGCGGCCGAACTCAAGCGCTCGTCCACCAGCCTGACCGGCAACCTGAAACGGGATTCCAGTTGGCGCGCGAAGCGGCGGCAGCGTCGCGTCAGTTCATGCTCCGTGCCGTTCATCGAAAGCGGCAGCCCCACCACCAAAAAACCGGGTTTCCATTCGGCGACGAGCGCGGCAATTGCCTTCATACGCGCCACATTGCTCTCCGCGGTGATCAGTGCTAGCGGATGCGCCATGCCGACGCTGGACTCGCCGACCGCGACACCGGTGAATTTTTCTCCGAAATCGAAGGCCAGGACCGTTCCGGTTGCGCGCCGAGAGTTAACCAGTCGGGGGGTAAGAGCGGGGGCCGGCATCACGGTCGATCGGGTTTTCTCCCTGCTGCTTAACCGCCCTCCCGTACCCCGTTCAAGCATGTCCAGTATCCTCGGACAAGCTGGCGAAATCCACACCCAGTAGTTCCATCGCCGCGGGCAGCTTTTCCTCGGCGGGCAGATCGAAGATGATCTGCTCGCCGGCTTCCACCGTCAGCCAGGCGTTCTGTCCCAGTTCGTGCTCCAGTTGTCCCGCCGCCCAGCCGGAGTAGCCTAGGGTGACCAGCATCTTGGCCGGACCGCGGCCCTTCCCGACCGCTTCGAGTATGTCTTTGGAGGTGGTAAGGCCGAGGCTGGCGTGCACCTTCAGTGTGGAATGCCACTCCCCCACCGGCTGGTGCAGCACGAAGCCACGGTCGGTCTGCACCGGCCCGCCGAAATATACGGGAATGTCGTGCAACTCGTGCGGTTCAAGCTGGAGATTGATGCGCTCGAACAGCGCTTGCAGGCTCAGGTCGATAGGGCGGTTGACTACCACGCCCAGCGCGCCCTGCTCGTTGTGTTCGCAGATATAGGTGAGGGACTTGGCAAAATAAGGGTCCACCATGTTCGGCATTGCGATGAGAAAATGGTGGGTAAGGTCGATTGCCACAGTGCTATTTTAGACCTCTGGTGGAACATACACAATTTTCGTTTTTTTCCGGGCGGATGAGCCTGGCAGCTTCGCGCGGCTAGATTTCCACCATCTCGAAGTCTTCCTTGCGCGCGCCGCATTCCGGGCAGGTCCAGTTGATAGGCACGTCCTCCCAGCGCGTGCCCGGGGCAATGCCCTCGTCGGGAACGCCGGCGGC
Organism: Betaproteobacteria bacterium; assembly: GCA_016234705.1. Lineage (GTDB taxonomy): Bacteria > Pseudomonadota > Gammaproteobacteria > Burkholderiales > SG8-39 > 2-12-FULL-64-23. The sequence goes on from JACRAS010000231.1 coordinate 26,823, forward strand.
CTCGTCGTAGACGTAGGCACAGATGAGGCACATCCAAGTCTTGAATTCGGTGCTGGTCGATGCTGCTGTCATGTCCTGGGTCTTGGTTTGGGTTAAAATTGCGTCGCATCTTACCTTGTTGCCACGTCTTGTTCCAGCGTGGCGCCGACCATGCCCTCCTTATTGCCTCCGATCGTCCTCAGTTTTGCCGCCACCGATCCCACCGGCGGCGCCGGCATTCAGGCCGATTTGCTCACGTTGTCGAGCATGGGCTGCCACGCCCTTAGCGTCGTCACCGCGATCACGGTGCAGGACACCGCGGGGGTCGAGGACGTGCTGCCGATCGACGCCGACTGGGTCAGCGATCAGGCGCGTGTGCTGCTGGAAGATATGCCGGTGGCGGCGTTCAAGATCGGCATGGTAGGCAGCGTGGAAAACTGTGCCGCCATTGCCGAGGTGGTATCGGACTATCCGGACGTGCCGCTGATCTTCGACCCGGTGCTGGCCTCCGGCCGCGGCGACGAGATGGCGACCGAGGACATGATCGAGGCCATGCGCGAACTGCTGATTCCGCAGACCACGATCATCACGCCGAATAGCCTGGAGGCACGGCGCCTGGCCGACGACGGCGGCGACGAGGAACGGTCTTTGGAGGACTGCGCCAGGCGCATCCTCGAGATGGGCTGCGAGTACGTGCTGATCACCGGAACCCACGAAAATACGCCGCAGGTGGTCAATACCCTATATGGCCAGCAAGGCGTGATCCGCAGCGACAGCTGGCAGCGCTTGCCCGGCAGCTATCACGGCTCGGGCTGTACGCTGGCCTCGGCCATCGCCGCCACGCTCGCCAACGGTCTCGATATTCCGGAAGCGGTGCGCGAGGCGCAGGAATACACCTGGCAAACGCTCAATGCCGGTTTTCGCCCGGGCATGGGGCAGCATATACCCGACCGTTTTTTCTGGGCGCGCGAAGCCGGGGACGATGAAACGAAACAGGAGGGCTGAGGCGTGATGCGCAAACTCGCGGGGCTTTACGCAATCACGCCGGATGAGCCCCGCACTGATATTCTCGTCGACAAAGTCGGTCAAGCGCTCCGGGGTGGAGCTTCTTTGGTGCAATACCGTAACAAAACTGCCGGCCCGGAGTTGCGGCTCGAGCAGGGGCGCGCGCTTGCCGCGTTATGCCGCGCAGTCGGCGCAGCTTTCATCGTCAACGACGATGTCGCACTCGCTCTGGAACTGGGCGCCGACGGCGCGCATCTGGGCGCCGCCGACGGCGACCTCGCCGAGGCGAGGCGGCGCCTGGGGCTGGACAAACTGCTCGGAGCTTCCTGCTACAACCGCATTGAACTGGCCGAAGCCGCGGCGCAGGCGGGCGTGAATTACCTGGCTTTCGGCAGCGTGTTCAGTTCCGGCACCAAACCGGGCGCGGTGCGCGCGCCGCTGGCGATTTTCGCCGAGGCGCGCCGAAGCTTCGCCCTGCCGCTGGTGGCGATCGGCGGCATTACGCTGCAAAATGCATCCCAGGTGTTCGCCGCCGGGGCAGACGCAGTAGCGGTTATCAGCGCAGTATTCGACGCCGCCGACATCGCCGAGCGCGCAGCCGGCTTTACCCGACTTTATCCACAACAGCGGATGCAGCAATGAGCAACGAATCTCTGTTTGCCAAGGCCCAACGGTTTATACCCGCCGGAGTCAATTCCCCGGTGAGGGCGTTTCGCGCCGTGGGCGGAGCGCCGCGCTTCATCGCGCGCGGCGAGGGCGCTTGCATGTGGGACAGCGAAGGCCGGCGTTATATCGATTACATCGGTTCCTGGGGGGCGATGGTGGCGGGCCATGCCCATCCCGAGGTGGTGGCCGCGGTGTGCGCGGCCGCCAAGAAAGGCCTGTCCTTTGGCGCGCCGACCGAAGCAGAAATCGAAATGGCCGAGCTGTTGTGCAAGTTGTTGCCGGGCATGGAGCTGGTGCGCCTAGTCAGTTCGGGCACAGAGGCCACGATGACGGCATTGCGCCTGGCGCGCGGCCATACTGGCCGCAATCGGGTGATTAAGTTCGAGGGCTGCTATCACGGCCACGCCGACAGTCTGCTGGTGCAGGCCGGCTCGGGCGCGCTCACCTTTGGCCAGCCGAGCTCTGCCGGCGTCCCGCCCGAGACCGCCGCCCATACCCTGGTGCTCGACTATAACGATGCCGGGCAACTGGAGCGCAGCTTCGCCGAGAGCGGCAAGGACGTTGCCGCCGTGATCGTGGAGCCGGTGGCGGGCAACATGAACCTGGTTGCGCCCAAGCCCGAATTCCTGCGCGCCATGCGCGAACTGTGCACGAAATACGGCTCAGTGCTGATCCTGGACGAAGTGATGACCGGCTTTCGCGTTGGCTTGACCGGCGCGCAGGGTCGCTACGGCATCCAGCCCGACCTCACCACGCTGGGCAAGGTCATCGGCGGCGGCATGCCGGTGGGCGCATTCGGCGGGCGGCGTGAAATCATGCAGAACATCGCGCCGCTCGGGCCGGTCTATCAAGCAGGCACGCTCTCTGGCAACCCGGTGGCGGTGGCGGCCGGCCTGGCGACGCTGAAGCTGGTGCAGGCGCCCGGCTTCTACGAAAAACTCGGCGCCAGCACGCTTGCGTTGACGGAGGGTTTGGTCGCGGCGGCGAGGAAACACGGCGTGGCGTTTTCAGCGCAGGCGGTCGGCGGCATGTTCGGCATCTATTTTCGGGCAAACGTCCCGCACTGCTTTGCCGAGGTAATGGAGTGCGACAAAGAGGCGTTCAACCGTTTCTTCCACGCCACGCTAGAGCGCGGCGTGCATTTCGCGCCTTCGGCCTATGAAGCGGGCTTTGTCTCCGCGGCGCACAGCGAGCAGGACATCGGCGCGACCGTCAGCGCTGCCGAGGCGGTGTTCGCGACCTTGGGCAAATAGAAAACCCCGAAAGTGGCGAGCGCACGCCGCTATAGTCAAATGCCCCCGGCCGGCGGACAAGAAAAGGGAGCTAGAATATGATCGACCTGCGCCTGAGCGGTGGAGTTGACCAAGACGTAAAGCCAAGCGAAATCTGGGCCTGGGCGATGTACGACTTCGCCAATTCCGGCTACACCACGGTGGTGCTCACCGCGATTTTCAACGCCTACTTCGTTGCAGTAGTTGCGGGCAACGCGCCCTGGTCGACCTTCGCCTGGACCGCAACATTGTCTCTGTCCTACGCTTTGGTGATCGTCACCGCCCCGGTAATCGGCGCTTACGCCGACCTGCGCGCCAACAAGAAGCGCCTGCTGCTTCTCACCACCGCTGGTTGTGTGATCGGCACCGCGTCCCTTGCCTTGGCCGGCCCCGGCAATCTTTTCATCGCCGTCGTCTGCGTGGTGGTTTCGAACTTTTTCTTTTGCACCGGCTGCGATTTGGTCGCGGCATTTCTGCCGGAGTTGGCGCGCGGCAGGAATTTGGGCAAGGTGTCGGGCTGGGGCTGGAGTCTCGGCTACCTGGGCGGATTGCTTACGCTGGGCGCTTGTCTCGCTTACGTATCCTGGGCTCAAGGCGCCGGCCACGAAGCGGCGCAATTCGTGCCGGTGACCATGCTCATTACCGCGACGCTATTCGCGTTGGCGAGCCTGCCGACCTTCGCCATCCTGCGCGAACGCGCTGCGCCGCAGCCGCTGCCGGCAGGCGCGTCGCTGGTCGCATCGGCGTTCGCGCGGCTGGCGCACACCCTGCGCCACGCGGCGCGTTACCGGGATCTGCGCCGTTTTCTCCTGTGCATCGTGTTCTACCAGGCCGGGGTGCAGACGGTGATTACCCTTGCGGCTATCTACGCCGAACAGGCGATGGGTTTCGACATCCAGGACACCCTCATGCTGGTGCTGGTGGTCAATGTCACCGCCGCGCTGGGCGCGTTTTTTCTCGGCAACGTACAGGATCGCATCGGCCACGTCCCGACCATAGCGCTCACGCTGGCTGGCTGGATCGCGACCGTGCTGATCGTTTGGGGGGCCGACACGCGGCCGCTGTTCTGGATTGCGGCCAACCTCGCCGGCTTGTGCCTGGGCGCCTCGCAGTCGGCGGGCCGTGCGCTGGTCGGCTATCTGAGTCCACGGGCGCGCCGAGCCGAGTTCTTCGGGCTGTGGGGGCTGGCGACGAATCTGTCTTCCATCCTTGGCCCAATCACCTACGGCGCGGTGAGTTGGATGTCGCAGGGCAATCACCGCCTGGCGATGCTGATCACCGGCGCCTTCTTCGTGGTCGGATTGATGATCCTGCATGGTATCGACGCGAGCCGCGGCCGGTGCGTTGCGTTGAAGAACGCGTAAACACCGGCTTATATACGGCGTCTTGTATACCGCGGCATGCCACGAACGGACTTGCGTGCCGCGCGCGCTAACCGGACTTAGCGGATTCGGCCCGGTTTTTGGGTAATTGCAAATAGTCGCGCAGCATAAGTCATTGGTTTATCTGAGCGCTGGTGTCGGGAATTGCGCAAAAGTGGCTGTAGTGAAGACCTTGCCTCTGGCGGTCGGTGAAT